>JAGQHE010000070.1 GCA_020431995.1 Candidatus Nitrosopumilus sp. | reverse complement strand
CAGTGTCTGGGAATTGGTACTGTGTTGTTACAGAATCCGCGGTATCCGGACAGCCGTCATCGTCTTGGAACTTGTTGTATGTCTCAGGATCTAGAGGACATGCGTCTAAATTATCAGAGATTCCGTCTCTGTCAGCATCCCTTATTGCAGTATCATTATCTGGGCAGCCGTCTTTATCATCAATGCCATTGAATGTTTCAGGGCGGTTTGGACACAAGTCCATATAATCAGGATAACCGTCATTATCTGAATCAGCGATTGCGCTTGATCCAGAAGGAGGCAAATCTGGGCAGCCGTCATCGTCTTGGAACTTGTTGTATGTCTCTTTTACAGTTGGGCAATTATCAACGTGATCTTCTATTCCATCATAATCAGCATCATACCATGGGACAAAGTCTGCAGGGCATCCGTCAATGTTGTTTCCATACTGCGGATCATAGTCTTCTAGGAGATTAGGGCATTGATCCAAACTGTTTGGAACCCCATCACCGTCTGAGTCAATCGCTTCATTAGCATATACTGCACCTGGAAACATTCCAATAGTAGTGGTCAGCAAAATCAAGAATCCCAAAAGGTATTGTCTTTTCATCTTTCGATACACCTATTGATCAGGACATCCATCTGTGTCTCTGTCTCCATCATAATCTTCAGGATCAAGTGGACACATGTCATTTTCATTGATAATATTATCCAAATCTGCATCATGTTTGTATCTTGACTGTTCAGGTGCAATGTCTGGGCAGCCGTCTTGGTCATCATACTTGTTCCAAGATTCTTTTTCATTTATGCATAAATCAATATCGTCACTTATTCCGTCCCCGTCACTGTCAATCGTAACCTTTCCAACTGGTAGGGTGTCAGGGCAGCCGTCATAGTCAGCATACTTGTTCCATGTTTCGTCCTGTTTAGGACACATATCCATTACATCTGGAACGCCGTCACCGTCTGAGTCAGGTTGCGTGTTATCGACATCTGGGCAGCCGTCATCGTCTTGGAAGCCATTATAGTTTTCAGCAACTAGGGGGCAGCCGTCAGATACGTCAGGGATTCCGTCATTATCAGAATCAACCACAAACGACTTTGAAACTGAATCTGGGCAGCCGTCATCGTCTTGGAACTTGTTCCATGTCTCTTTAGCAGTTGGGCATGCGTCTATTGCGTCTGGAATTCCATCCTGATCCCGATCACTGTTTGGAATATAATTATCAGGGCAGCCGTCTAAATCAAGAATTCCATTGTAGGTTTCTGGTTGGTTTGGACAGTGATCTTTGTAATCATTAATCCCGTCATTGTCTGAATCATAAGCCCCTTTGTTATCAGCCACATAATCTGGACAGCCGTCATCGTCTTGGAATTTGTTATAAGTCTCAGGAATTAAAGGACATTTGTCAGAATCATCTATAATTCCGTCAAAGTCAGAGTCTCCACCATTAATGAAATCAGGATAATCTGGGCAGCCGTCATCGTCTTGGAAACCGTTGTAACGTTCTCTGTTAAGAGGACATTGATCTAATGAATCTAAAATACCGTCAAAGTCAGAATCAGGTTCTGATGGGTTATCCGGGCAGCCGTCTGAATCTTGATAACGATTCCATGTTTCAGCAGATGAAGGACACTGATCTAATGAATCTCTAATCCCATCACCGTCTGAATCCAATACGGCAATGTCAGGACAGCCGTCTTGATCAAGATAACCATTCACGGTTTCAGATTCAAGTGGACATTTGTCACTTAAATCGATAATTCCATCACCGTCAAAATCTGAGTTTGATAATCCTGATACAGCATCTGGACAGCCATCTGTATCCTGGTAAGCATTGTAAGTTTCTTTAGCAGTTGGGCATGCATCTATCACGTCGGGGATTCCATCCAAGTCTCTATCAGATGTAGAAAGGGTATCTGGACAACCGTCTCTATCAAACACACCATTAAATGTCTCAGGTTCATTTGGACACAAATCTGAGAAGTCATTGATTCCATCACCGTCTGAATCCGGTGTTCCTTTGTCTGATGTAACAAAGTCAGGGCAGCCATCTTCATCTTTGAATTTATTATAAGTCTCTTTTACTTTAGGACACTGATCAATACTATCAGGAATTCCATCAAGGTCTGAATCAACATCACTGGTATAAGGAGGAATGTCTGGACAGCCGTCTTCATCTTGGAAACCATTGTATCTTTCAGGATCTAATGGGCATACATCATCTACATCCATTATCCTATCACCATCTGCATCATTTAGCGTACCTATAGACGAAGGCATAGAGTCTGGACAGCCGTCATAATCTGCGAATCTATTGAAAGTTTCAGGTTGATTTGGACAGATGTCAAATGGATCTGCTATTCCATCTCCATCTCTATCATTGAATGTATTGTCTAATGCAATATCAGGGCAACCGTCGGTATCCCTATATCCATTATACACTTCAGGTTCAGTTGGACATAAATCAATTTTATCTTGAATACTGTCATTATCGGTATCAATAAAAGCTGAATCAGTAACAGTGTCAGGGCAGCCATCTAAATCTTTGAATTTATTATAAGTTTCAGCACTTAGGGGACAGGCATCTGCTGCATCTGGAACCCCATCTAAATCACGATCACCAGAACCATACGAATCAGGACAGCCGTCATTATCTAAGATACCATTGAAAGTTTCAGGTTGATTTGGACAGTTATCAACTAGATCAATAAACCCATCACCGTCAGAATCTCGTGCTCCTCCAGGTCCAGTTCCTGGAAGTGTGTCAGGGCAGCCGTCATCGTCTTGGAATTTATTATAATGTTCTTTAAGATTTGGACATTGATCAATATGATCCTCTATTCCATCATAGTCTTCATCATACCATGGGACAAAATTTGATGGACAACCATCTATAGTGCTTTCATAATCTTCCTGCAAATTAGGACATGCATCTATAGAATCATCAACACCGTCATTATCTAAGTCATCAGCAGCAAAAGCTGAACTGATGGGCACGCTAGTTAAGGTAGTTACAAACAACAGTAAGAGAGATAACAAACGTATTTTTTTCAATGCCTAAAAACACCTCGAGGATCCAGTTATTAAACCTCACTCTGAAATGGGCTAAGAATTTCACGAGTTTTAAGAAAGATCACAAATCGGACAAAGATCTAGATCAATTTAAGTAAAGCAAAACAGGATCTGAACTCATGAGTTGTTCAGGGGAAACAATTGAAGAAGACGGTTTGATCCAGATCAGGCCAGCAATATCTGAGCAGTTAAAAAAAGCAAAATATGGAGTGGCAGATCACTCAACAGTAGAACTTTGTCACTGGACAAAAAAATCATTCAAACACGAAGGAAGTTGCTACAAACACAAATTTTATGGAATTTCAACTCATCGATGTATGGAATTTTCTCCAGCAGGAATGCATTGTGAAAATCGGTGTGTGTATTGTTGGAGACCGATGGAATTTTACGATTCATTAAAAATGGAACCAGAACATGTTGCCGAGCCTAAAGAGATTTTAACAAAGTTGATGGCTGAAAGGAAAAAATTGATTAATGGATATTACGGAGATTCAAGGAATGATAAACAGAGATTAGATGAATCATTATTGCCAAGTCACTATGCGATTTCACTTTCTGGTGAACCTACAATGTATCCCAAACTTCCAGAACTTATCAAGTATCTGAATTCTTTAGAGTCAACAAAATCAGTTTTTCTTGTAACTAATGGACAAGAGCCAGACATGATTCAAAGATTACAAGACGAAGATGCCTTACCGACACAGTTGTATTTGTCAACAAATGCAGCAGACTATGAGTCGTTCATGAGGATAAACAAGCCAAAATACGATGATTCGTGGGAAAGATGGAACAGAACACTTGGCATGTTAAAGAATCTGAACACAAGAACAGTGCTAAGGGTTACTCTGATTAGGAACTATAATGATCAAAAAGAAGTGATTCCAGCATTTGCCGAAATATTTAGAAAAGCAAGTCCGCACTTTATTGAAATTAAATCATATATGCATATTGGGCGTTCAACTAACAGATTAGAGCACTCAAATATGTTGGAAATGGAAGAAGTAAAAAAATTTAGCGAGCAGGTCGCAGAACAGAGCGAGATATTTTCAATAATGGATGAAAGTATTGTCTCAAGAATTTCGGTTTTACAAAATAATGAACGGTTTATTGATCGATGGATTTCAGCTTATGCAGATACCAGTTAGAAAATTCTTTAAGTGCATTATATCTATGAGATAATTCATTTTTGTTAGTTATCTCAGCAAGAGTTTTTTGTGAATTCTTTGGAACAAAGATTGGATCATACCCCCAACCTTGCCCTTTTTGAGATTTTGATATAACGCCATCAAGTTTTGCATCAAAAGATTGTATTGTTGTTTCATCACAGTAAACTATGATCGAAATAAATTTTGCAGATCTATTGTTTTTTAAGAGGTTAAGAATTCCCTTATTTCCAATAGTTTTGAAAACATATGATGAATATGGACCTGGAAAACCTCCAAGTGAATCAATAAACAAACCATCATCTTCCACGATTATTGGTTTTTTACATTTAGAATAAGCATTTCTTGCTTTTTTCAGCGCAATCTCTTTAAGAGAATTAGACTGGATTTCTTCCAGATTCATTTTGGAGAAACTGAGTTTTATTCCAAAAGCATCTAGAATGTTTTTTGCCTCTAGAAATTTGTGATTGTTTGATGATGCAAAAAATAGATCAAATGACTTCGGCATATCTACCACGGCTCTCTATTTCTAAAACTAGTTTAGTAATTTTTGTAAAATATTCATTACCAACAACTGATTTGTATCCAAGTAAGAAATTTTTCCAAGAGGGCTTCATGATTTGAGCATGGGCACTGTTTAGAATTTCTTTAATTAGCCTCAAATCAACTGCATGATCTTCTGATTTTACTGTGTTTTGAGATAAACCAAAATCAATAACAAAAATAGTATTTTGGAATAAAATGAAATTAGATGTCGTCAAGTCACCATGCATGACGCCATTTTTATGCATCGTACCAACTAATTTCCCAATGGTTTTGGATAATT
Organism: Candidatus Nitrosopumilus sp.; assembly: GCA_020431995.1. GTDB lineage: Archaea > Thermoproteota > Nitrososphaeria > Nitrososphaerales > Nitrosopumilaceae > Nitrosopumilus. The sequence continues at coordinate 4,214 of JAGQHE010000070.1, read as the reverse complement.
CAATGATTTTGAATTCATCTAAATCATGAACAGGCTTGCCTGGAATTTCTTGCATTGTGATCGAGGAGTTTTTCAAGTTTACAAAATATACAAGTGGTGTCGGGATTCCAAATGATTTTACAAAAGATAGCATTTGTGATTCCTTTATCGTTCTTTGTTTACGTATTTTTGAATCCAGTATAGGATTACGATAAATTTTTGTTTTTCTGATTTTAAGAATTGCTTTAGAATTTTGCCATTTGGTTTCATAAATATCGGCTTCTGCGCCCTTCTTCAACAGTTTCATTAACATTATATCCAAAAGGATTTAATAAAAATTGATCATGGAAGAGGGAGAAAAAAGAATAAAACAGGAAGATTGCGGAGAGGACAATTTTGGTGCAGGCATTCTCACGTTGACAAACAAGAGATTAGCATTTGACAAGACTAATGCAAGAATCATGGATTTCTCAAAGAATTTTGGAGATACAGTGATGGAGTTTTCACTAGATAAGATTACAAAAACATGGAAAGAAGGGTTGTTTATAAAAAAAGTTTGTTTTACCGTGAAGACTGATGAAGGTGAAAAAACTTTCAAATTTGGAGTTTACAACACAAAAGATTGGCTCAAAAATATCGAGAAGGCAATTACGGAATACAAAAATCAATAGTCAATTTTAACTGAATCTAATCTCCAAGACTGTGTAACAAATGTATCTTTTAGCAAAGTGCCTTCTTTAACTTGCGATTCTAAAAGTCCAGTCCAACATATTTGGCTACCACAGTCACCAGCATAATGTAATGGAACCACAAAAAATTTGCAACCGTGCCTTCTACATACGTCTTTAAGCATTTCAGATAATCTTTTGTTAGCTGCAACGCCACCTACAATCATCAATTCTTTTTTACCTGTAAACGATAATGCCCGCTCTACTGTTTCACTAATCATGGCAAAAGCAGTTTCTTGAAGGGAATAGCATGCATCAACTTTACTTTTTTTTGCTACAGATTTCGTTGCGGATAACAAACCTGAAAAAGAAACATCGTTCCCTTTGACGGAGTACGGCAGTTCAATGTAATTTAGAGATGCGGAAGCCAATTCTTCTATATTTTTTCCACACGGGGATGCAAATCCAATTGACCGACCAAACTGATCAAGAAGTTGGCCCAATGTAATATCCAAGGTTTCACCAAAAACTCTCCATTGTTTATTAAGAAATGCCAAAAGCATCGTGTGCCCTCCAGATACTAAAAGTACTAAGGGGTTAATGGCACCAGTTAGTAATTTTCCCAATTCTATGTGACCCAGTGCATGATTTACAGGATATATCGGTATTTTATAAAATGATGATAAAGATCTTGCAACAACTGCGCCAACACGTAAGCATGGGCCTAATCCGGGACCTGCAGCATATGAAACAATATCCAAATCAGTGATCATGGCATTTGCATCTTTGAGACATTGGGATAACACCAAGGAGCTATTCTCGATATGATGACGTGATGCTTCTCGTGGATGAATTCCTTCTCCATCTGCAGGACGATAAATTTTTCTAACATCAGAAAGAATTTTCCCTTTCTTTCCATTTTTTTCAATAATAGCACATGAAAATGTATGAGCTGTGCTTTCAATACCCAATCCCAACATATTATCCCCTGCTTAGTGTCGATATTATTTTAATTACGTCTCCATTCTTTAGTTTTTGATCACCGCTAATTCTTTGTTTAGTTTTACAATCAATTGCATGTAAGAATCCTTTTGCAATATCTGCATGAATCAACCCTGCCAGATCTTTTGCAGTGGAATCGTGTGGGAGTAATTTTGTATCAGGTAAAACAACACCGTCCTTATTGGTTAGTTTTGTTTCATCTTCTACAGGATATACTACAATATACTTTAAAGAATCAAAAACAGCTGCGTTAAGGATTTTTTGAATTCCAGTAGATTGGATCTTAGAGAATACGGATTTTACTAAATCAAGTGCTTTTTGTTGTGCTGGTGCGATTTCTTTATCTTTGACAATTGTAAAGTTTTCGTCGCCAGAAGAATAGTTAATGATTCCAGATTTTGTTGCCTTTCGTAACAACAACTCAGTTTCAGCACTACAAGGAATTACAGTTTCTGTGATTTTTTTGAGAATTTCAAGATCTTTGCAGAGATCTGCTTTATTTGCTGCAATGATCATAGGTTTTGTGTCCCTTCTTAATTCTTTTACAAAGGTTTGAATGTCAGATTCCTGCCAGTCTTTAGGATTTTTAGCGACAAAGCCTAATTTTTGTAATATTTCATGCACTTGGTAATCCTTAATTCCCAATCCAGTGAATCGTTTTGCTATACCGTCAGTAATTTTTGCTCTCTTTTGATCTATTTCACGAGTAATCTTATCCCATTCTCTCTTGAGAATGTCTGCAAACCATTGATCAAATTCGTCTTGAACAAACACAATATCTTCTAGAGGATCATGAGTTCCAACTGGAACAGGATGTCCTTGGATATCAGTAGTTCCTGCAATGTCAACTACGTGAATTAAAACTTCAGCTTGTCTTGCATCATCAAGAAACTGATTTCCCAATCCTTTTCCTTCATGTGCGCCTGGAACTAATCCTGCAATATCAATTAGTTTTACAGGAATCAAACGCGTGCCGTTAATGCACAAGTCATTTTCATGTTTAATCTTAAAATACTTGCAGGCACAATCTGCTTTAACAAATGCGATACCTATATTCGGTTCAATTGTTGTAAAAGGGAAGTTACCAGATGCTACTTGTGTTTCAGTGGCAGCAGAGAAAAATGTCGATTTTCCAACATTTGCTTTACCTAGTAAACCAATTTGCAATACCATAAAAAATCCAATTCTACTTATTAGTATTGCAGAAATCATTTAATCCAATCAATGGTGATTTGATATGATGTCAATAGTAATTTCTGGGAACCCAGGTACAGGCAAACATACCATTGCACATCAAATTTCTCAGAGGTTGGGTTTATCAATAATCGACATAAATGAAGTTGCAAAGAGCGAAGGACTGTTTGAAGAAAATAAAGGCACCAATGACGTCGATATTGAAAAACTAGAAAAAATTCTCAGGAATAAAACTTCTGAAAAAAATCTGATTGTCGGGCATTTGGCACCATATGTTTTAGATACAAATCAAGTAAGGATGATGATTATTTTAAGAAGAGATCCCTATGAATTAATCTCAGTTTACAAAGAAAGGAGGTATACAGAAAATAAAATCAAGGAGAATGCAGGAAGTGAAATACTAGGCATAATTGTACATGATGCGACAATTAGATTCAACAAAAAAACATTTCAGATCAACAACAGTCGGAGAAGCGTTGAAGAGACAGTAGAGGAAGTCATGAGTTTGATTTTAATGAACAAAGCCAGTGAAGAAGTTGATTGGCTTGATTTGGTAACAAAAAATAATGATTTAGGTAAATTTTTTGGTGATTGATTAAATAACGCCTTTTAATTTGTTTAGTTGCTTGTTTGAAATTTCTAAAACCGATCTTGCTGGGAGAATTGGTACGCTGTATACAAATCATGGACGAATTGAGACGCCCGCATATGTTCCTGTCATTCATCCCGTAAAACAAACAATTCCAGCTAAAAAAATTCAAGAGATGGGGTTTGATCTAATTATCACAAATGCATACATTACAAAAAACAACTACGGCGACGAAGCGATAAAAAAAGGAATTCATCAGATCATAGGGTTTGACCACGGAATTATGACAGATTCAGGAGGCTATCAAGTCCTAGAATATGGGGATGTTAAAGTACTGCCACCAGAAATGGCGAATTTTGAGAGAGGCATCATGACAGATTTTGCAATTCCGCTTGACAAACCAACAGGATTTGGAATGCCAGTAAAAAAAGCGGAAGAGTATGTCAAGCATACCCTCAAAGTTTCTAAACAAACTCTTGAAGATAGTGAAGATAATGGTCAAATTTGGATCGGTCCAATTCAGGGAGGAGAGCATTTTGATCTAGTCGCAAGATCTACAAAGAGTTTAGTCAATATGGGTTTTCAAATGCTTGCACTGGGCAGTCCAGTTGAATTTATGGAATCATACGAATATAGATTATTGGCACAGATGATAGTAGCCGCGAAAAAACAGATGCCGCATTCTATTCCATTGCATCTTTTTGGAGCAGGCCATCCACTAACCATACCATTTGCGGTAGCTTTGGGATGCGATACGTTTGATTCAGCATCATACATGCTTT
>JAGQHE010000004.1 GCA_020431995.1 Candidatus Nitrosopumilus sp. | reverse complement strand
GTCTTCCATTACTCATGCTCACAAAACATGCAAAATTGATGCATATAACCTAAAATTTAGCAAATAAATACCGGTAAAGAAGTTAATTATCATGTTATTCGGAGTTTTTGCTACGCATAGCCCAGAATCATGTCCAATAAACAATGAAAATAGCAGAAAAATATTCATGAAACTCAAAGAAAATCTGGATCATGGAATGAAGAAATACAACATTAGTAAAATTGTAGAATTTTACATGTCAGTCCTAGAACATGAGTGGATAATAGTGATTGATGCAGTTCATGCGCATGACATTGAGAAACTCTGCATTGATGTGGGGATTTCATCTCTGAGTACGGTCAAAATTGTTCCGATGAATTTATACAGTGACACGCTCAAAAAATTTCAATCTGGTCAATAGCCACTTGATTATTTTTTATATAGATAACATCTAGAAGTGTGATCATTTACCATTCCTATTGCCTGCATAAATGCATAACAAATTGTAGGTCCCACAAAATTAAAACCGTGTTTTTTCAGATCCTTGCTTAGTTTTTCTGAAACTTCGCTAGATGCAGGAATATCTAAAAGTTTTTCGTATTTGTTTCTGATTGGTCTGTAATTTACAAAACCCCACAGATAATTATCAAACGAGCCATACTCTTCTTGAATCCTAATAAACCGTCTTGCATTATTGATGGCAGAATTAATTTTGAGTCTGTTTCGAATGATTGATTCATTCTTGAGTAATCCCTCTATCTGTGTTTTGCTGTATTTTGCAACTGTGCGTACATCGAAATTAGAAAATGCCTCTCTATAGCCATCCCTTCGCTTAAGAATGGTGGTCCAAGATAAACCAGCCTGGGCTCCTTCCAGAATCAGAAACTCAAAGAGTTTTGCATCCTCGTGTTGTGGTTGGCCCCATTCTCTGTCATGATATGTTATGTTAGGCTCGCTTTTTGCCCATTCACATCTATTTTTCATCATTCATGCTACAGTTAACACAAAATATTAGTACTTTCAAAAAACATCTGTGAAGTTAAATCCACAATTACTTCAAATTAATCGGAGTTTTTTAATTTGTTTTATTGCATCCGCGTCTCTGTCTGCTGTTACCGCTCAATTGTTATCTGAGTATGACAATTACCTAACTACAACAGTTACAATCATTGTTGGATATGTCGCATACTTTGGAATTTTTTCTAGTTTGTTTTATTGGGATAACATTGAACGATATAGGGGAATGAAATCTAATCTAATCAAAAAGGAGCTAATTGCACTAATCTCGTCTTTTGGACTAAGTGAGATAGTTTATCTTGGGATGAGGTGGCCTACACTGTATTATTTTCTTGAAATTGGAATGGAATCCTATGTCGCATCACTGATCTCTGAGATAATTGCAACAATTTGCTATATGGTATCAGTAACCGTGTTTCTTAGAAAGACTAGGACATTTTAGTTATTTTGCAAGCTGATTTACCAAGTCAGTTGATGTGATAATTCCAACAATTCTGTTATTTTCAGTGACTGCAAGTTTCCTGATTTTCTTACTACTCATCATTTCAGCTGCTGCAGAGATTGGGCTATCAGCATTGATTGTAATTAATGGTGACGACATTATCTCTCCTACTGGAGTTTCAAAGGGGAGGCTGTTTGCTGCAATCTTTGTAGCAAAATCTCTATCCGTTACAATGCCTACGGGATTCTCATTTTCCTTGACAATTATGGCCCCTATTCCTCCTTGCTCCATCATCTTGGCAATTTGAAATGAAGTAGTGACCGGATTCACTGAGATCAAAGCTCTTGCCATGATATCTTTGACCAGAATGGTTTTCTGATTGAAATCTTCACGACTCATCACTAGTATTCGAAATAATGGTATTTAAGAAATCTGTAAAATGTTCGTTTAATACGATCACTTTAAAGTGGATTCTAAAAATCTAACCGTTTTGTTCCATGCGTCTTTTGATTCATTAGGGGTATACCTGTCCCCAGAAGGATTTGCAAAAGCATGATCAACCCCTGGATATACAGTGATGTCATTTTTAATGCCAATATTGTCTAATGAAGATCTGAACGCATTTACAGAATCTTGAGTGATCCCTTTATCCAATTCTGCAAAAATTCCAAGCACGGGCCAATTTATTGAAGATAATGTTTCAGTATCTGTTACAAGGCTTCCATAGTAAATTACAGTCGCATCCATATCGTCATTATTCAATGCAAGATTCAGTGATTGGCCGCCTCCAAAACACCAGCCAATAGAGCCAATGTTCTTTGAAGCATAATTCTCATTTAATAAGTATGTTGCAGAATTCATGTTCTGTATCCCTCTCTCAGGATCATATGCGGCAATCAACTGCCTTGCTTGATCCGAAGTTGTTGCAACCTTTCCATCGTAAAGATCAACTGCCAATACTACATATCCATGAGATGCAAGTTTATCTGCCATCTCTTTGATGTTGTCGTTTAGGCCCCACCATTCATGAATCATCACTATTCCAGGATAGTTGCCATCAATTACGGGCTTTGCCAAGTATCCAGTGGTATCGTCAAAGTACGTTACAGTCTCAGACTCGGTCATAAATTCACCCAGCACAAAAATCCCAGAGTTATTATTTTTGTCATTATGATCGGGCAAAATGTGAATTGCCCATCCTCTCAGAATTAACTTTGCAATGCTTGAAGGATTCAGACATGCAGGTAATCCATTTGATTGTTTTAGGACAAGAGTTTTCCCTTCAGTACAAGTTACATTGGAAGGTGATGTGCCGTCAGAGATTTGTTTCAAAGGTGGCGGGAAATATGCAATAGACGACATGGCGGTTTGTGTGGGTTTGGTCTCGGAACATAGATTGTCTCTACAAGTTTGATGAGTTCCTTCCCATGATGGCTTTTCAGATGAAGCATTAGCTGATGCCATGGTAGGCAGAAATACGGACAATAGCAGAACTAAAGTGATAGAGAGAAATGAAATCGAATTCATGCTCATAACCAAAGGCCTATGAACAGAATTTAAAGGATCTTTTAGATATGGGGTGTAATTCTAGTCAGAAATGGAATTGCCGAATATCCTTGTGGGGATTGTCATTATATCGATAGGGATTGCGATAGTTTTTGTTGGAAATTATTTCAGTAAAAAAATCGGGATGCTTCATGTGGTGATATATTTTATGGCCTCATTTGTGATCTTTGGGGGAGTGGTGGTGCTATTCTTATATGACAGAGCACCTGTGTTTTAGAAATCATTTGCTTAGGAATTTGTCCTGGTTTGCTGCATGGTCTTTTACGTTATGTTCCATTAATTCAGATTGAATCTGAGTCTTAAAGTCGCATAGTTTGCAAGAATACGTCTTTACAATGATGTTTTTTGCTTTTGACGCTGCACGTGCCACAATGATTGTCAAAATGACTGCAATTACGGTAATAAAAATTGCATAGACGAGCATTGGGCCTACCTGTTCTTGAGTTCCAAAAAGTTCCTTGAACAACAATTTGATTGCATCATTCCACGCAAGTGCTGCAACCAAACCAAACGCAGCAGTAACCAATGCTGCAATTTTATCCAGAATTTCTTGTTTGATTGAATTAGTCTGTTCGTTGTCACCCAAGGCGTTCCAAAGATACCTCTTTGACATGAATATTAAAAGATACGGTTTACAAAACAGCAGATCTGTGAGAAAATCTAGATTTTGTTCAGTATCTTCTTCTTCTTTTCTTGAAATTCCTTGTTTGTTATAATCCCAGCTTTTTGCAAATCTCCAAGTTTCTCCAATAATGCCAATTCCTTTTGCGAAGAGTCTTTGAGATTCTTTCCAGTATTAATGCCTGTTTTTATTCCTGATTTTGTTTTCTTTTTTAATTCCGAACCTATGATTGATCCCTTTCTGGCAATCACTTCACTGATATGATATCCGCTTTTTTTTGCATGTCGAATTATTTCTTCTGATTTTTCTCTAGTAATATCATCCAAAATCTTGTGTTTTTTTGCCATTTTGCCTAATTCGTGGGTTTTCTTTTGTGCAAGACGTGCTTGGGTCTTCAGATCCTTGATAATCTCATCTTTAGTTTTACGTTTGAATCGTCTTGTATATTCTTCAATAAGTAAAATTGGAAATGGGCTATACTCTACATCAAGATAATATTTGATTATGGTGTCATCAGGAAGGGCTCTTAGATATTCATTAATTGACTTTTCTGATTTAATCTCCACATGTTTTATTCGATGTAATCTCATAAAAAGATTCAGCAGTAATTAATCCGTGAACGTTGCAGGATTCAGCTAAAGGACTATTTGTCAACTGCATGTTGATCTAAAACACCAATGCATTCATGAAGTACTGTGTTGTCTGAAATTGCCTCAGTCTCTTGCAGATTGAATTCTTGGTTTAGTTGTTGATCGTATTCCACCAGATCATTTTGATATGTATTGCATGCTGACCGCACTAATCTCCAATAATAGTAACCCTTGTTCATTTCAGTCTTCATTTCATCATGCTCTAAGTTGAGAATTCTTGAAAGATTCTCATAATCGGACTTGTAGCCATCAAACTTTGCCCTTACTATTGTAGGCAGCTCTTGGTACCAATCACGTCCTTCGCTTGTTTTTTCAACATTATGAATTTTTTGTAATTGGTATGCCACAGATTCCCTAAGAATGTCTAAAATATCATTTGTCTCAAGCAGATTCATCAATTCTGGATTTATCATGATTGCTGTTTGATGATTACAGAATTAAGCGTATTGTTTTGGTGGATCTCAGTTTTGATAATGGAGGTTTTTCTTTTATTAGCAACATATGTCAAGAATAATGATATGAAGATCGCAAAACCTGATACTCAGGAAAATACGCTGCTTGTAGGTTTTCCAAGTAATGGGCTTGTAGGCACTTTTTCAATATCTTATCTCATTCATCATCTGAAAATGAAGCCGGCTGGGGAAATAGAAGTCGTAGATCTCCCAGCAACTCTGTTTGTAGAGGGAGGAGAAATTCTTGGACCGATCAGGGTTTACAATAAGAAAAATATTTTCATAATAATATCTGAGGTGCCATTCAATCAATATTTGGCGGAAGGATTTGCTATTGCGACTCATGATTTTTGCCAGAAAAACGGAATAAAAAAAATAGTGATTGTTAGTGGGATGGGTGCAGTAAACCAAGCAAAAGAGACTCCAAAACTATATGGTCTTGTGACTGACCAAATACTGGAGAGTATTCTGTACAACAACGAAATTCCAAAATTTCTGGAAGGAAGCATCTTTGGAGTAGACGCTGCAATCATCTCAGTTTTCAGAAAATCAAAGATCCCTGCACTAATACTGTATGCCGAATGTCATCCGTTCTTTCCGGATCCAGAAGCGTCAATCATTGCAATAGAAACACTTGCAAAAATTTTAGATATTCGAATAGAAACACAAGACATTCAAAACAGAATGGACAAGCTCAGAATACAGTACAGGAATCTGATGGAAGAGACAATCAGGACATTGCAGCATAATCAAGAGCAAGGTACTAGGACTCCTCAGATTTACAGGTGATAATATGGAAAACAATGATTTTGAATTTAAAATCACGCTCCCATCCATCATGCCATTGCTAGATGATGTAGAGCGAAGAATTCTTTCGCCACTTTCATGTCTAAGGGAGTACGACGATTACTGGATTGTGGAATTTGATCTTCCAATGGTAGGTAAAAAAAACGTCAATGTCACTTTTAATCAAAATGTTCTCACTGTGGAGGCAAAGCTGAAGGAGGAATATTCTGAAGAAAAGCTAGGCAAGGTTACAAAGTTTGAGTATTTTAAGAAATCTGTGTCATTGCCTGGAAGAATAGACAGCAAAAACATTACCTCCAAGTTTGAAAAAGGAAGGCTGGAGGTAAAGATTCCGAAAAAAATCGATGGGACATCAATCAAAATCAACTAAAGATCAGTCAGTCTTGGTTTTCATAATACAGACGAATCACTTTCTCAACTACGTCGTTGGTATTGCAGTCTCTTTCAGCACTAACAAGAAGCAGGTGCTCATCTCCCAAATAAAATGAAAACCTCTTCACCTTGTCATATTCAGCCAAAGTGTAGATGGTTTTACCAAGCCATTTTGACATGTCTTTCCGTGCCTTCCAATCCAGAACAGATATGTTGACTAATTCATTTTCCGCATGCTCTGAGAGTAGATTCTCCAGACCCTTTCGCATGCCGCCGCCCACATGAGCTGCCCATTCGTCATAGACAGTAGCAAACCTGATTTTAGGTTCTGCCTCTAAAATTTGTGAACAAAATTTTTCGTAATTCAATGATTTTATATGATATATGGAATTATTAGAGTTTTAGACGTCTTGCGGTTTCTGGCAGTTTAGTCAGATACACCCAAAACATTCTTTCAGATGCTAGATTTGACTGGAAATGAAAATTAAAACATGATTATTTTAGAAACGCCAGAGCCTTGATAATGTCTGTTTTACTGATGATTCCTATTATGTTGCCATGCCCTGATAAAACACCTGCCCCGTTGATATTCTTCTCCAGCAATAACTTACCTGTTTTTGCTAAATCATCATCGTAATCCACTGAAATGATGTCCGTATTCATTATCTCCTCAATTTTTGTGCTTCCGCCAAAACCCGAATTAGATATGAACCCCTTTCTTGGAAATATTACTGAGATTACGGGATCCGTGTTATCAAGTACGTCATCCTGTCCGCCTAACGTGAGTGCAAGTTTGAATAAATCTCTGAATGTTACAATCCCGACTGGGATTTCATCACGGTTTCGTATTATGACCCGCGAAATCTTCTCATTGATCATCTTTGATACCACTTCATACAGAGGAGTATCAGAATACTGCCAGGCATAGTATGGAGACATGTATTCGCCCACAATTTTCTCTCCAGGGTGGGTCTTGGTGAAATATCTCACAAGATCAGTCTTTGTCAAAATTCCTACAATGTTGCCATTTGATGTGACCACCAGAGAACCTATTCCATTTTTCAGCATAATGCTGGCGCATTCGTCAAGCCCTGTTTTCTCGTCAACCGAAATTATTTTTACTGCAATTTCCGATAAAGGAATTTCATCCAGTTTTCGCTCACTGTTGTCGGTAAGCAAGAATAAACCCAAGTCCTTCTCAGTTACAAGTCCTGTGATCTTTCCATTGTCTGTGATTAGGATACGGCTCTTTCTCTCATCTATGATCTTTTTTAAGACGTCAGCCAGATTTGAATTGGATTTGATAGTTCGCGGGGTATTAAAATAATCTTTGGCAATCTTCATGATTCCACTTGTTCCTTCAGTAATAAAAAACACAAGGCAATTTCCACGAATGAAAATCAAGGCAAGGGCTCATGGAAGCAGTCAGAATTGACGATTCATACGTTTTGTGGTAAATCTGCATTAGGATAAAGAATCCGCAAACAACGTTTCCTGATGCATGATCGAGAATATCGTGTCTTTCAAGCAATACTTCGTCTATTTCTCTTATAGGATATTTCTATTCTGCTGATGCTGTTAGTATGCCTTCAATTCATCCCTGTACGTTGCAATGATGTCTGATTTTGAATCTTTCTAATGAGGATGACTTGCTGATTGTGCTTGTAGACTCCTGTCTTGGGTTTCAATGGCATGTAGAATTACTGTTGACTTGATGTCATCAGTTCATGAAAGAAACAACTCATTTAGATTTTTTTTACGTTACAAGTAGAATCACAAATGAACAAAACGACACAAACTCAAATCAACTTGGGTGATTACAACAAACCGCAGGAACAAACCAAAGCCTTGGGAATCGGAAAAATCTCAGGCAAAGTCATCAACATCAAAGATTTCCGAACCAACAGAGGCAAGCCGTCACCATACACCCCAAAGGACACAATTGGAGAAGACGGAATGACTGACTACAACATCGTCGACACTGTGGAAACATTTGATGTGAATGGCCAACAGGTAAGTTCTTTTTTTGTAACGCCCGCAATAGTCAAGCAGATTCAAAGAGTTCCCAACTATCAGTCCGAATTAGCTGCAGGAAATGTATTTGGACCGTGCAAAGTGGGTCAAAAGAAATCTGCAAAAACCAATGCAAATTACTGGTGTCTTCTTTTCCCTGGCGAGGAAGACTATTAGTCTTTTTTAAAATTACCATGTTTTGAAAAACACGTCATTACGGCTAATGTCTAAAAGACACTAGTAATTCTGAATTATCTTGGAATGTCGGTTGGATGACAGAACTATTTTAGGACTGAAAGGCGGACCCGACCGGACTTGAACCGGCGACCTAACGCTCCGCAAGCGTTCGCACTATCCAAGCTATGCAACGAGTCCAAAAAGTTTGGGAGGTTTGCGCTTAATTTGGATTGCTATGAGTCAGATTGGTTGGGAAAATATGTATGGGGTAGGCTCAGGTTCATGAAAAGTCCATGCAGTAGGCAAAGAAACAGTCCGAATTGCTTTGAGATTATTTTTTTCAATGAATGTGCCCCATCCTGCTTTGTTCTTCGGATCTGGTGCATATTTTTGAGAATATGTGCCTGCAAATACCCAGCCAGAATTATTCTTAAGATGTGAAATCGAATTTATTTTTCGTAATGCCACTTCAGCTAAAGCGGTTCCTCCCATCTGGGCAAGACCCCCAATGAAAAAAATTGGACGTTTGAAATCAAACGAACCATAATCCAACTCTGCGGCATCAGAACAGTAAGGGTGAAAATCCGTCTTGTCACTCAAAAGCTTCTGTAATTCGACTAGTGTTTCATCTATTTCAATACTGCATGATTCCATGTTCAATATTCTTGCACAAAATGCGATACGCCCGTCACCTGAACCTATGTCGACTACCTCGGAATACCCTAATTCCTTTGCAAATAGTGTGGCAATGTATCCTGACATTATCCATGTCGGTGAGAAAGGAGCTTTGCTTGAGGTATGCTGGATGCTATTGAGCCAAAATCTGTTAATGTCCCCTTCATATACGATACAATCCACTGAGCCTATTCTTTTCTCAAAAAAATTGTAGTATATTGGATTTTTTGTTGCAAACTGGTGCAGTGATTCCAAATGAGGGTCTATGATTGGAAACAATTCCGAGTTTGATTTTGGGATGATTTCCTGAATCTGACTCTTACCCTCGTATGATTTTGCAAATTCATTCTTAAGTTCAACTAAATTTCTTGCGAGATCTTCAATCATGAGCAATTCCGATTGCATATTGTTGGACAAATTCCCTGGTGCTCATTTTTTGGCGCAGATCCTCAAACAACTTTGCGTTGGATTCTATCTGCTCTTTTGATTTTTCGGCAACGTTTTCAGACTGTAAGGTCTTAGTCATTTTTTGGATTGATGTTGACAATCCTGTCAGAATTCTAGGATGGATGTCAGAGTCAAATTTTTCAGAAATCATTTTTTCAGTTTTTTTAATGTCAGTCAATACCACTTCATATTCGGTCTGCTGTTTCAACATGGTGCCAATAGAAGAAACGTTCATGACTTGGTAGTATGTCTCAATAATCTCATGAATGCTCATGTCTTCTTTGGCATTTGCAATGTCTATTAGATTTTGAAGCTTGAGTGTTTCGGAATGAAACATTTGCAAAATATCTTCAGATGTTATCATACTAAAAAACTAAAATTCAAATTTTTAAAAATGTTGGGTTATGCTTCCTGTTCTGCTTTTTTTACAAATACATAGTTCATGATTAGGCCTGCAATGATGCCTCCCAAAATTGGCGCTGCCCAATACATCCAATGAAATTCCCAGAATCCGGAGATTAATGCGGGGCCAAATGTTCTTGCAGGGTTCACTGATGCACCTGTTAAGGGCACTGCTATTAGGTGGATCAGGAAGACCATTCCGCCAATTGTAAATCCGTGCCATCCTGGGGATGCTTTTTTGTGAACTGCACTCATAAAAATTACTGTGACTAAGAAGAATGTCAAAATTGCTTCTATTGCAAATCCTGATGCAATACTTTTGTTGATCAAATCGCTTGGGCCGCCTTGGGTTGCAAAGTTAACTTTGGCTCCAAAATCGGGCAAAATTACCCAAAGTGTTGCGGCTGCTGCTACAGCACCTATTAACTGTGAAATGATATATCCAATTCCGTCGACAATTCCTATTTTCTTTGTAATTATCATCGGAATGGTGACTGCCGGATTGATATGGGCGCCTGAAACATGTCCAAATGCGTAAATCATCAAAGCAATGGCACCACCGTGTCCAAGAGAAATAAACAACACTGATTGTGTTGTTAGTTCTTCCCCAAACGATGCTATTGCCAAAATCACTGAAAGTGGGCCAAAGAATACTAATCCATAAGTTGCAATTGCCTCTGCAAGATATGCACGTGGATTAACCATTAAGCAAGACCAATCCTATATCCATATAAAAGATTCGAACTATATGTTACGTTGGAAGATCTCAAAAAGTAATTAATTATGGATATGATCCTTTGGTAACATATGGTTTCTGAAGGCGACATCGTTCCAAAATTTGAAGCAAGTGATGCTGATGGTAACTTAGTAAAATCTGTTGATTTTAAGGGCAAAAAATATGTGCTTTACTTTTATCCAAAAGACTTCACACCAGGTTGCACTATCGAGGCTGATGAATTCTCAAAAGACTATAAAAAATTCCAAAAGGAGGGAATTGAAATTATTGGCATTAGCCCTGACGATGTTGAATCACATAAAAAATTCTGTGATAAAATGAGGATCAAATTTTCTCTGTTGGCAGATACTGATAAAGAGATATCAAAAATGTTTGGGGTTTGGGGTAAAAAAAAATTCATGGGTAGAGAATACATGGGGGTAAATAGGAGTACCTTCCTAGTAAATGAGAAAGGCAAGATCTTCAAAATATACCAAAAAGTAAAACCGGCTGGACATTCAAAAGAAGTGTTATCTGATTTTCTAAATTCAAACTAAAAATAAGAAAAGATTGTTAAAAACTAGAAACCTTTTGGAAGTGTGCCTCTAGATTTTTTTGGTTGTTCAGGTTCTGGCTCAAATCCTTTTGGTAAACTGCCACGCGTTTGCTGAGCTCTGGATCTTGCTTCTGCTTCAATAATTTCTTGATATGCTTTTTCTTCTTCAATCCTTTGTTGCTCGATTCTTTGCAAGTAATCATTTTCATATTCTTCAAGTTGTTGTTTTCTTGATTTGCCTGCATTGTTGCTAGATGCAGTTTGTTGTGGAGGCGATGTTTGACCTGTCTCTTTTGGAAGTGTTCCTCTTTTAGGCTTTGGTGGTTCTGGTGTAGGTGTTTGCTGTGCTTGCGCAACAACGCCTTCAACACTTAGGTTTACACCACTAAAACTTCCAAATCTTTTATCAGCAGGATGATATGCCATTCTTGCCCTTGTTGCAAAGTACTGGTTAGATGGTGCTGTATAACCAGTCACTGTTGCTTTCTGATCATTCCAATTCTTGGTAGGGACCTTTCCTACTGGAGCATGTAACCTAACAAAGTATCTGTTAGGAGCTGGAGAATAACCAGTCACTTTAGCTCTGTAATCGTGGAAAGAAGTCATTGGGGCATTCATGTATGCATTTTCCAATGCTGCTTGTATTGTTGCAGGAAGCTGTGATTTAGTATCTGCAGGCTTTGGTGCGTCCTGTGGTTTAGGAGCTTCTGCTGGTTTTTCAAATCCTTTTGGTAGTGTACCCTTTGGTTTTGTTGTTGCAGCAGGTCTTTCTGCAGGCTTTGGTGCGTCCTGTGGTTTAGGAGCTTCTGCTGGTTTTTCAAATCCTTTTGGTAGTGTACCCTTTGGTTTTACCTCAGCAGGTTTTACCTCGGCAGGTTTTACCTCGGCAGGTTTTTCTTCTAACTGAGTAGAAAGTTGATTTAGCTTTGCTTCTAATTTGGCAATCTTGTCCTCAAGATCTTGTTTTTCTTGTTTTTTAGCAGCTGCCATAGCCTGTCTGAACAATCCGGGGTTTATGTACATTTGGGTTGATTACCGCAACCAGCCGTGATCAAGTTTTATATGCACAAATAACATACTTTGTTCATGGATGACTTTGAAAAAGAATATCCTGAATTTGATTGGAAGAATACTCCTGCTTACAAGCATCCTGGAGGAAAAGATTGCCCGTGCCCAAAGCATGAATACATCAGAGAGCAGATCAATTTTACAAGGCAAGTGAACCAAAAAGGTAAAGAACCATCCAAGGTCACTCTCAAGTTTTGCCCCGATCATTACAGAGTTTACCTAGAAGAAGTGATCCCTGCAATGCCATTAAAATACAAAATTCTTACAAAGATTGCTCTAAAACTTGGCGCAATTCAAATTGAGCAGTTAAAGTATATGGAATCAGAACTTTGTTTTTACTGTAAATTTGGTTCAGGCGGTCATGACCGAAAAACCGAGCTCCCGCCAATGTAGGTTATTTGGAGCTCAACAGAATTTTAGGCTTGTTGGGAGTGTCATGATGGCATCGCTTCCAACATAACGGACATCTTTTCCTGTCTAGAAAAATACATTGACAGATATGGGACTCAAAATATGATTTTGCAGATTTATTTGGTTCTCCGGTCCCATTACAAAAAGGACACTCCGAACCAATTAATTCTATGATTCCATTTCCGTCACAAACCGCACATCTTGTATCTGTCACTGTTGCTTTTCGTCCAAAATAATAATTAAAAGACCGTTGTTAAAAGAATTTTAATAAAACATGTTCTTCCTGAAAACGAGTTAAGCTTATACTTGAACAAATTTCAGATTGACTGTGACAATAGAAGGCATACATGGATTCATCACAGAACTTGAAAAACATGGGGAGATAAAGAGAGTAAAATCTGAAGTTGACTCTGATTTAGAAATTGCCGAAATATTAAGGCGAGCAATGTATTCTAATGGCCCTGCGATTCTTTTTGAAAATGTAAAAGGACATAACATGCCGGTATTAGGAAATGCATTTGGATCCATGAGGCGATTGGAGATTGGATTGGAGATGACAGATTTTACAGAAATAGGTAAACGCATTGCAGACATGACAAAAATGGATATTCCGTCAGGATTGCTAAACAAAATTAAAAAACTTCCAGAACTCTCAAAGATGACTGCATCGTTTCCAAAATCAGAAACAAGCGGACCAGTAACTGAAATAACATCAAACGATGCAACATTTGATAACATACCAATTCTAAAATCATGGCCACATGATGCAGGCAGATTCATAACTCTTGGCTTGGTTGCGACCAAGCATCCTGAAACAGGAGTGAGAAACCTGGGGGTGTACAGAGTACAGATAATTGATGAAACTCATGCATTAATGCATTGGCAAAAACACAAAAGAGGCTCTCATCATAGCGATATTTCAAAAGACAAAGGAGAAAAAATTCCAACAGCAATAATCATTGGGGGTGATCCTGCTACCATATTTTCATCAATTGCACCAGTCCCGGAAGGACTTGACAAGTACTTGTTTGCAGGAATTACAAGAAAAGAAGGAATCAAAACTGTAAAATGCAAAACAATCGATTTGGACGTTCCTGCAAATGCAGAAATTGTTTTAGAAGGATATGTGGACCCTGCAGACATTAGAGCTGAAGGGCCCTTTGGAGATCATACGGGATACTACACGCCAGTAGAGCCATACCCGACATTCACATTAACTGGGATCATGCGCAGAAAAAATCCCGTGTATGTAACAACCGTCGTTGGAAAACCAATTCTTGAAGACGCATACATAGGCAAAGTAATCGAGCGTTCATTTTTACCTCTAATCCAAATGTTCCATCCAGAGGTAGTTGACTTTAGTATGCCAGCTGCAGGATGGTTCCAAGGATTTGCCATCATATCAATCAAGAAAAGATATCCTGGTCAGGCAAAAAAAGTGATGATGGGGTTGTGGGGTATGGGACAGCTTTCGCTAACAAAGATGTTTGTGGTGGTAGATGAAGACATAAACGTTCATGATATCAATGACGTGATTTGGGCCATTACCACAAGAGCAGATCCTGCAAGGGATACTACCATCATAAACAATACTCCAACAGATACGCTTGATCCTGCATCGCCTCTTGTGAACCTAGGTTCAAAGATGGGGATTGACGCAACCCAAAAAACAAAAGAAGAGGGATATGAGAGAGACATTCAAAAAACAGTTGAAGTGGATGACAAAACAAAGAATTTAGTTGATTCCAAGTGGTCCGATTATGGACTATGAAATAGCCACAGGATTGTAAAAATTATCCCGTTCTTCCACTTGGTAACCAATCTGATGAATTGCATCCATGATTACTTTATCCGTAAGTTCGGTGGAGCGTGCACCGGTACATGACACTACTTCTTCTCCAATAAGTGTCCCACCAAAGTCATCTGCCCCATACTGTAATGCTAATTGGGCCATGCCAATTCCATTAGTTAGCCAGGAAGACTGTATGTGTGGGATTAATCCATCAAAGATAAGTCTGGATATCGCAATCATTTTCAATAATTGGATTCCGCCAGTTCCATACTCTACAATTCCTTCCTCGTGCATCAAAGTATTATTTGGCTCAAAATTCCATGGGATAAACGCCATGAATCCTTTGGTTTTTTCTTGTAGTTTTACAAGTTTGAAAAAGTGTTCAACAATATCATTATTGTTTTCCACATGACCGTACATCATTGTTGCAGAAGACGGGATTCCAAGAGAATGTGCCTCGTCCATAATCCTAATCCAAACATCACTAGAAATTTTCTTTGGACTGATGATCTCTTTTACTGAATCGGTTAATATTTCAGCACCTGCGCCGGGCATTGATTGCAAACCTGCGTCTTTTAATCGCGATAAAACCTCTTTTGTAGATGATTTTTCAATCCGTGCAATCATGTCGATTTCAGATGTTGATAATCCGTGAACCCCAACTTCAGGAAATTTCTCACGAATCATTCTAAACGCATCTTCATAATACTCGATCTTCAGATTCGGATTATGTCCACCCTGAATCAAAACTTGGCGGATCTTAAACATATCATAAGCGGTTTTCACTCTGGATTCAATTTGATCAAGTGTTAAGGTGTATGAATCTTCAGCACCAGGAGATCTATAAAAAGCACAAAATTTACAGTCAGTGATGCAAACATTGGTATAATTCAAAATAATGTTGTTGACAAATGATGCCTTTTTGCCAAACTGTTTTCTTGTAAGATGTCCGGAAACAAGACCCATAAGATGGACATCATCAGATTCTAAAAGTCTCAGGCTGTCTTCCGGCCCGGGTCTTTTTCCATTAAGAGAATTTTCTAAAATATCTTTGATGTCGCTTTTTTGTATCTGTTCAGTAGTTTGACTCAAGTGATCTTCGTCCTTTGGAATTTCTATTTAACTCTTGGCGGAAAAAAGAAACAAAAAAATCAAACAAATCAAAGAGTCTGTGCTCAATTCACGAGAGATACCTGTTTCATGATTCACGTTATTTTTAAGTAGGGCGCAAAATCCAGACCTTTTATGGTGACTGGTAACCAAATCCGACTAAACCGAATCCTCAGAAAAGGAAAAATGCTGTGCATTCCAATGGATCACGGAATTTCTAATGGGCCCATTGAAGGTCTTGAAAACCCCGCAGATATAATTTACAGATGCGAAGGACATGGGCTCACCAGCGTAATCATCAACAAAGGAATACTCAAAGCATTACCAAGACCAGCCAAAATTGGAATTTTAGTTCACTTTTCAAGCAGTACGTCACTATCATTATCACCTAATCGAAAAATGCTGACAGGCACAGTCAAAGAAGCAGTCGCAATGGGAGCAGATGGAGTTTCACTTCACATCAATATTGGAGGAAAAGAAGAACCTGAGATGTTAGAACAGCTAGGAATGACAGCAGATCAATGCCACAAATGGGGCATGCCTCTTTTAGCAATGATGTATCCAAGAGGTGAAAACATTAAAGATCCACATGATCCGGAAATTGTGGCGCATGTTGCAAGAATTGGAGCAGAATGTGGAGCAGATATTGTTAAAACATTATACACCGGAGATATTGATTCCTTTGCAAAAATTGTGAAAAGCACGCCAGTCCCAATTGTAATTGCAGGTGGACCAAAAGCAAAAACCGATTTGGACATTCTTCAAATGACTGAAGATGCCCTCACTGCTGGAGCCAAAGGTGTCACATACGGCAGAAATATTTTTGCACACAAAACTCCTGAAAAAATGGTAGAGGCATTAGCTGAAATAATTTTCAGAAAAGGAACTGCAAAGGAAGCACTGAAGAAAATTGAATAAAACAAGAGAATTAATAATTTCACCTAAGGTAAGTCAAACACAATTACCAAAATTTCTTGCACAATTAGAAGAAGAGGGCATACGGATGGTCTATCTTGACCCCAAAAAACTAAGCAAAGTAAAAACCAAACTTCAAACAGTTTTCCCTTCCTCTTCATCAAGTTACATTGTACTAGAAAAAGAGGTTGGTGTTAAACCAAAAGGTAAGAAGATTGGAAGAAAATTTCAGGTTTTATCGAACTCTGATATTGAAAAAGTTTTGTCTATTGCCAAACAAGGATTGGATTTTGTCATTGTGGAAGTGAAAGATTGGAAGATTATTCCCCTAGAGAATATTATTGCTAAACTACATAAAATACATACCAAAATTTTTGCAATAGCAAGTACGCCTGAGGAAGTAAGAAAGATGTTCTCAATTTTGGAAGTTGGTGTAGACGGAGTAATTTTCAGCACATCATCAATTACAGAAGTAAGGGAAGCAATGGTGTATCTAGGAACTAGAAGTTTTGACATGAAACCAGCCAAAATAATTGAAATTAAAGAGGTCGGAGACGGAGAACGAGTATGTGTTGACACTGCATCGATACTCCACAAAGGCGAAGGAATGTTAATTGGCAGTAGATCAAACTTTTTGTTTCTAGTTCATAACGAATCGGTAGGATCATCGTTTACATCGCCAAGACCATTTAGAGTTAATGCAGGTGCAGTTCACTGCTATACTCTTTCACCTGATGGAACCACCAATTATCTTTCAGAAGTGGAAACAGGCTCCGAAGTACTAATTCTTAACTCCAAAGGAAAAGCAAGAAGAGCAACAGTAGGAAGATCAAAAATAGAAAGAAGACCAATGCTTATGATCAAAGCTTCTGCAGGGGGAGAAATAGGGGGTATCATAGCACAAGATGCTGAAACGATTAGGTTTATACGACCAAATGGACAACCAGTATCAGTAACACATCTGAAAAAAGGAGACACTGTAATGGTGCATGCAAAGCCTGCAACAGGCAGACATTTTGGGATGGAAGTTTCTGATGAATATATTTTAGAAAAATAAAATGAAATACAAAACATGTGTGTCTATTGCCGAGGGAACCCCAAGTAAAATAAAACAAGTGTTAAAAATAGCATTAAAAAAATCGGATTTTGCAGAGATTAGATTTGATTTTTTAAATGCAGATCAAGTGCCTGAAACAATAGAACTAATCAAAAAAGATCTGAAAAGAACTGTGTGCACATTAAGACCAAAATCAGAAGGTGGTGAATTCATAGGAAGCGAAAAAGAAAGAATTTCCATCTTAAAATTAATTGCAGAATATTCTCCGTATTTACTAGATGTTGAGCTTGACACATTACGAAAAAACCCATCACTAGCAAGATATCTGAAAAATACAAATACCAAATTACTTGTCTCATGGCATGATTTCAAGAAAACACCAAGTACTGCAGAATTAAAAAATAAAATGGACCAAATGAGTAGATTCTCTTCTAATATCAAAATTGTCTCTACTGCAAAATCAACAGACGATTCTACAAGAATGCTTGAACTGTATGGTAAGAAGGGAAAATGTAACTTGATTTCATTTGCAATGGGGGATTTAGGTAGGATTTCACGAATTTTGTGCCTGTATCTGGGCAGTCCTTACACCTATGTTTCACTAGGTAAGGCAATTGCACCAGGCCAGTTTAGTGTCGATGAAATAAAAAAAATTGCAAATTTAAAAAAATAATCCGATCACTAGTTGAGAGTTTAAATCAATCATGTAATTCAAGAAAACTATATGGCGAAATCATTTGCAGTGATAGGGGACCCCATTGATCATTCGTTGTCTCCAAATATTCATAGTGCGGCATTCAGGGAATTGCATTTAGATGCATCATACATTGCATATCGAATTCCAAAAGGTGAATTAGAAGAAGGAATTGAAGGATTAAAAAAAATCAAGATTGATGGATTTAATGTTACAATTCCACATAAAATAGACATGATGAAGTATCTGGATAAAACTGACGAGTCCTGTAGTCTGATTGGAGCTGTTAATACTGTTACAAACAAAGATGGGGTTCTAAAAGGATACAACACGGATATGGATGGATTTTTAGATCCATTTAAGAAAAAGAATCTGACCATTACAAACAAAAAAGTCCTCCTTCTTGGAGCAGGTGGGGCCGCAAGAGCAATTGTTGCAGGATTTGCCAAAGAGAAAGCAAAAAGTATCACAATTGCCAACAGAACGTTAGAAAATGCAAAAAAGCTTGCCGAGTTTTCAGAGAAAATTGGTTTGAATGCAAATGCCATAGACATTGTAGAAGCAAAAAATATGGCAAAAGATTTTGACATTATTGTTAATGCAACATCATTAGGTCTAAAAAATGAACCAAGTCCCATACAATTAGAAGGAATTAATGAAAAAACAATTGTATATGATATAGTATACATGCCAATCAATACAGATCTTATTAAAAGAGCAAAAGAAAAAAATGCAATCATAATTTTTGGTTATGAGATGTTATTGGGTCAAGCAATCAGAGCCTTTGAGATCTGGCATGGCATAGAAGCACCTTATAATGCCATGAAAAAAGCACTCCTAGGAGGATTTTGATGGCAAAAGCAAAAGCTACAGTACATGGGGCAATTTCACTTGTAAATGCTATTGCAAATCAAAAAGGAGCAACATTGGGAATTTCCCTGAAGGTGGAATCCACAGTTGAAAGTACCGAAGGTAAGGGAATTATAATTCAATCTGAAAATCAGAGTCTTAGTTCTCGCCTGATCAACAAAACAGTTGAAAAAATAGTTTCAAAAAAAGATTTAGACCAAAATAAGATTACTATTACACTTGATTCAGAAATTCCAACAGGATATGGCCTCAAAAGTTCAAGTGCAATTTCATCCGCAATTGCTTTAGCATGTGCAAAAATATTCAAACCAAAACTCACTGATCAGCAAATTCTGCTTGCGGGAGTAGATGCGTCAATAGAATCCAAAGTTAGTATTACAGGTGCATATGATGATGCATGTTCTTGTTATTATGGTGGATTTAATGTCACAGACAATGCAAAGAAAAAAAGAATTCATTTTGAAAAAGGACCCTCAAATCTAACTGCAGTAATATTCATTCCAAAAAATAGAAAAAGAGGAAATTTAAAAAAATTACCAATTTTATCATCCGTCTTTGAAGTTGCATGGGAATTGGCAAGAAAAACAAACTATTGGGAAGCTATGACAATTAACGGACTCGCAACAGCGTCAATTTTAAATTCTGATTCTAAAATAATTACGGATTTAATTGAAAAAGGAGCTTTGGCAGCATCAGTTTCAGGTAATGGCCCATCTATTGCTGCAGTAGTTAAAAAAGAAAACGAAGCAGCGATAAAAAAAGTGTTTTCAGCACTGGAAGGAAGTACAATAGTCTCAAAAATTAGCAACGAAAAGGCCGAAGTACATGAAGTGTGAAGTAGAGAAATCACAAATTTCTGGAACAATAGTCTGTCCAGCAAATAAGAGTTATACGCACAGAGCGATTTTTCTTGCATCACTCGCAGGGAAAAATAGCATCGTGGATAACATCCTACTTTCAGCAGATACCCTAGCAACAATTGAGGCGTGTAAAAAATTTGGAGCTGAGATCGAAATGAAGAATTCGTCAATAATTGTCAAAAACCCCATAAAAATAGGCACAAATGTGCCTGAAATTAACGCCGAGAATTCGGGCACCACAATTAGAATTGCTGCAGGTATAGCAAGTTTATTTCCAGATGAAATTACACTCACAGGTGATTCTAGCCTTCAAAAAAGACCTATGCAGTCTCTTTTAGATGCATTATCAAGTATGGGTGCACAGTGTCAATCAATAGATGGAAAGCCTCCCATCAAAATTAAAGGGAAAATTTTAGGAGGAAATGTAACAATTCCGGGAAATTTTTCCAGCCAATTCATTTCGTCATTGTTGATTTGTGCTCCCTTAACTGAAAAGGGAATTAATCTAACAATTGAAGAAAACTTGGTGTCAAAACCATATCTTGATGCAACGATTGCAGTGATGAGATCATTCGGGGTGTCAGTCCAAACATTAATTCCTTACAAAAGATATGGCATATCTCCACAAATTTACAAAGAAACCACATTCGTAGTCCCAATTGATTTTTCAAGCTTGGCACTTCTTCTTTCAGCTGGTGTGTTAAATGGTGAAAAAATTATAATTAAAGGAAGTATTGGAAATCTGCCTCAAGGTGATGAAGCATTCATTGACATTTTAGAGCAATTAGGAGTTTCAGTAAAAATAGACGATGATGAAATAAAAATTAAATCGCCTGAAAAATTAAACGGAGGGAAATTTGATTTGAGTAATTCCCCAGATCTTCTTCCACCCTTATCCATACTGGCATTAAAATCATCAAAACCAATTGAAATAATTAACGTCAAACATGCAAGATTAAAAGAAACAGATCGAATTGCAATTATTGCAAGAGAGATCATAAAACTTGGAATTAAAATTCAAGAGAACGAAGATGGTATGATTTTAGAACCTTCAGAAAAATTAATCAGTGCAGAATTGAATTCAGAAAATGATCATAGATTATTCATGGCATTTTGTATTGCAGGAATGTATGTTGGTAATTGCATCATCACAGATCCTGAATCAGTCAAAGTATCATATCCTAATTTTATTGAAGAAATGAAACGTCTTGGAGCAAAAATCCGAGTATTGGAATAGGAATTTAAATTAAACTCTGGTTGTTTCTGTCTTCGGATCCTAACAAACTATGACTCGTTAAATTTCATGGTTTCAGACACGATACGAATATTTTAAAAAATAACACTGATGGTAAAAGGCGCGACTCTGTATAGAGTGAAAAGCATTCTCCTCACCCACTGCATTTTGCAGATAACATGTCTTTTTCGCAGAGCCGCGCAAATTATGCTTTATAATTTGCACTTTTTTTCACGAAT
>JAGQHE010000069.1 GCA_020431995.1 Candidatus Nitrosopumilus sp. | reverse complement strand
AAATTCAGTCTAACTCATGGAGCGAACTTGTTCTTTACACAAATCAGCGCTACACCTACAAGTTCCATCACAAAGGCATGAGCCATGCATCACACAGTCACATTCCGAACCTATTTCCTCAGATGCTGCACAACCACATGCAGCCTCATTGTTAGCAGGGGTTTTAGTTTGCGGTGGTGGGCTTTGTTGTGAGGAATCATCATACACACTTCGTGTTTTTTGATAATCAGAATCATCTCTTAATTGAGCTTCCCCTCTGTTGGTCTGATAACCGCCTGCTGATGCGCTGGTTTGATATCCTACCAAACGGCTAGGATCAATTCCTTGTTGTCCTTGATTCTGATTTTTCAATGATCTGTTACTTACAAAAAAGAACGCAATTCCAGCAACAGCTGCCAACCCTGCCATCCCATAGACAATCATAACCGGGAAGTCACCAGTAGATGTTGTTGCATAGCCTTCTGGAGGAGTTGGTGTTACGCCGGCAATTTCTACGCCATCCAACACATCTAATGCGCCAAAACCAATTGCAGCTAAGTTTCCTTGATCTGCAGACTGTACAGTCCTAATAGAATACTTTTCATCAGCATTAACTTCTGCCTCAAACACCCGCTCAACTTGTCTTCCTTCTCTAAGACTACTTTCGCCCATAGTCCAGCTAGATACGACAAATCCTGAGATGGATTTATCCAACCCAAAGGTACCAGCATCTACATTGATTCCTGTCGGATCAAACAAGAAGTGCCAGTTAGTCAATGGTTGTTGTGCAATGTAATCGGCATTAATCATATTTTTACTTAAAATCTCTTCAGCATCAGTTCCAACTACTGTGTTGTATATCAGCGGTTCTTCTACTTTGAGTAAATTAATTGGATGGTTGATATCTACCCCATCAATTTCAATTTGCTGGTTTGTTGAAAGACCTCTCCACCCCAAGTCAATGAGTGTTCGAGTTTGATCTTTGGTAATTACATAATCAGTTAAAGTTCCCTTGATGATCACTTTATAATCAATTGAAGTGTTAATTGTCCTGCCCTTAAGATGAATGTCATATAATACATTAAGATCAGAGATCCTTGCCTGGCTTCCAGCGTCAGCAATATTTTCATTTAACTTGTTCATCAGATTCTTAACGCCAGGGTTTGAGATATCAGCAGTGCCACTAAGAGTCCAAGTTTTATCATGCAGTTCATCAAACAATTGGCCGCCGTTTGGATATTCAATAAAGATAGTCTTTTGATAATTCATTGAAAATGGGGATGAGTCACTATTAGGATTAATTCTAGCATCTAACTGGGCAGCCCATACAGGTGCGCTTGTACTAGCCACCAAAAGAGTTGCAAGCAAAACTGTTACAATTACAGTCCTAGACACAACTAAAATTCTGAAAATTACAGTAATAAACTTATCCTAATTATCTAGATCGGTACTTTTTGAAAAAGTAATATGGAGTGTTGTATAGCACTTTTTTAGTTCTAGAGGAAAATGAAATGATCACAGTATTAGCAGGAGGGACAGGTTCAGTCAAATTGGTAAGAGGTTTGGTAGCACAAGAATCCAAAGTAAATGTGATAAGTAATGTGGGGGATAATTATTGGCTTTATGGGCTCTACGTATGTCCAGACATAGACACCATTGTTTACGGATTAGCTGATTTGCTTGATCAAGAAAGAGGATGGGGGGTAAAAAAAGACACATTCAATTTTTTGCGACAGATGGAAGTTTTTGGAGAAGAAACATGGTTCAGAATTGGAGACAGAGATGCTGCAACACATCTCATCAGAACCAACATGTTAAAGAACGGAAAGAATCTTAGCGACATAACAAAGTGGATGTGTGAGAAATTTGCAGTCAGTGCAAACATAATCCCAGTTACAGACAATAGCATAGAGACAAGAATAACTACAGATAAAGGAGAATTACATTTACAAGAATATTGGGTTAAACACAGAGGAAAAGATCCAGTTTTAGGAATTCAGTATATCGGCGCAGACAAAGCTCGCCCAAATCCAGAGGCAGTAAATGCAATACATGATGCAGACATGGTAATCATAGCTCCAGGAAATCCATTGACATCGATAGGACCAATGCTTCAGATCAAAGGAATAAGGAAAGAATTATCAAAAATAAAGAAAAAAGTTGTTGCAATAAGTCCGTTAATAGGCGAGGATGCCATAAGCGGACCTGCGGCAAAATACATGCAAGCAGCAGGAATAGAATCAAGCGCGTACGGGTTAGCAAAGATGTATTCCGATGTTTGTTCAAACATAATTGTCGATGTAAAAGACAGAATGTTGGTAAAGAAAATTCAGAGTTTAGACATGAAGGTTTTTGAAACAAAAATTACTATGAAAAATAAACTGGCTGAGGATGCATTGGCCAATTTCATTCTGAAACAAGTACACGTATAACTTGAAAATAGCTGCAATTATCCCCGTAAAGACATTCTCTAATGCAAAAACACGTTTAGATTTACCACCGCAAAAAGTCGAGGATTTGTGTAAAGTGATGCTAGAAGAAATTTTGTACACTATTTCAATATCACCACAGATTGAAAAAACAATCATAGTAACAAAAGAGAAGAAGGCTATAGAAATTGGGGAAAAATTCAATACCGTGATCATCATTGACGAAAAGGAAGAAAGTGTCAACGATGCGGTTGCACTTGCAGACAAATACCTTTTAGATAATGATTTCCACGCATCAATCGTGTTTCCTCAGGACATCCCGTACATCAAAACTCAGGATATTGATTTTATGTTAAACTACAAAGCCCCGCCAAATTTTGCAATCATTGTCCCCTCAAGAAGATTTGATGGAACTAATGCTCTAGTAAGAATGCCTGTAGATTTGATGAAGACCCATTACGATGAAGACAGTTATAAAATCCATATGAGTACAGCCAAAGAACATACGCTAAATGTGGCGATGGTTTTTGTAAAAAGAATAATGTGGGACGTAGACAATAATGAAGATTTGAAATTTCTTTTAGAGCAGAAAGAAAAACCAGAGATTGCAGAAAAAATCAGAAAAATTCTAGATTCAAAATAAGAGAGTGGAAGAGACGATCCCCCATAACCGATCGATTTCAACGAACTGCTGTACTCCAC
Organism: Candidatus Nitrosopumilus sp.; assembly: GCA_020431995.1. Taxonomy (GTDB): domain Archaea; phylum Thermoproteota; class Nitrososphaeria; order Nitrososphaerales; family Nitrosopumilaceae; genus Nitrosopumilus. Next base: position 4,407 of record JAGQHE010000069.1, on the reverse strand, counting down.
AAGTGGCAAAATTTTGAAGAGCTCCAGTGAAATCCGTATAGATTTTAATATGACAAAACGTCTTTGATGAAATAGATATCGATGTCTGAATCAACCAAGAAAAAATTAGATGCTACTGGATTGTTTTGTCCTGAACCTGTATTCCGAACGAAAATTGAAGTTGAAAGAATGCAGGTAGGAGAAACATTAACCGTATCTGCAGATGATCCTGCAGCTGAAGAGGACATATCCAGATGGGTCACAAGAAATGGTCATGAATTGGTCAACATATCCAAAGATGGGGACGTCATTACTTTTCAAATTAAAAAGGTGAAATAGCCAAAACCATGACTACCGTCAGCGATACAGAGTTGCTAAATCGTGTTGGCAATACACCGCTTATTAGACTAAGTTCTCTTTCTCATGAGGGCGTAGAATATTTTGCAAAATTGGAAGGTCACAACCCATTTGGCTCTGTGAAAGACAGAGCAGCATATTGGATGATCAAGGATGGCGAAGAAAAAGGGATTTTGAAAAAAGGAAAAAGCATCATAATTGAGCCGACTTCTGGAAACACGGGGATTGCGCTAACAGGCATTGCAAATTTGCTAGGATACAAAGTAGAGATAGTCATCCCAGAAAAAGCTAGTAATGAAACCAAGGACATCATTCGAAATTTGGGTGCCAAAGTGTTTGAGACCAGTGATGATCTATGTCCAAAAGTAGGAGCTGGGACTGATCAAAGTATTGCACTTGCAACATCCATTGCATCATCCAGGCCTGATACATATTACGCGCCAAATCAGTATGCAAACGAAGCAAACTTTATGGGCCACTATAAAGGAACAGGTCCTGAGATTTGGAAACAAACTGACGGCAAAGTGACTCATTTCTTTACTGGTGTCGGTACTGGTGGCACGATCACTGGAATTGGAACTTTTCTTAAAGAAAAAAATCCAAGAATCAGGATTATAGGGTGTCAGCCACAACAGAATCATATGATTCAAGGATGGAGGAATTTTGAAGAGTCTGCTAAGCCGGATTTGTTTTTAAAAAGAGAGAATGTCGTAGACGATTGGGTTTCAGTAGATAACAATGAAGCATTTTCGGTGGTAAAGGAAGTATTCGCAGAAGACAAATTGTTAATCAGCCCATCTTCAGCAGCAGTTTATGCATGTATGAAAAAATATCCCATCAAGGGAAACGCGTGCGTAGTAGGAATATTTGCAGATGATGGAAGAAAGTTCAAAAGTGTTTACGCATCTCAGAACATTATGAACGAGGAAGAATTCGAGAGATCACTGAAAGATGCCAAGCACATGTCAGAGTTAGTCTACTGATTTGGTTGCAGCATATTCTTCAAATGTGCCTCATAGAATTCCCTGAATAACGAATTCATATCCACTTCATGCCTCAAACATTTGTTGCTTTGTTCAATGATTTCATTTTTAATTTCTCTACTCCACTGACTTTGTTGTTTGTCCTTTGAATCTATGATCGAGGGATTTTCTTTTATTTTCTCCATGAGTTCCAACAATGACGATGCCAATTGGTTAAATTTACTTGTACGCAGTAGAAACATTTGTGATTCTTCCACATTTACCAGTCTTGTCATTGCACATACTTGATTGTAATATTCCAACGCCTTTTTTTGATATTTTTTAAAATCATTGATTCTTTTTCCCCAATAATCCTTGGACGTTTTGTTCTCTATTTTATAGCTGAATTTAATTTCACTCAAGTCCATACCTAATTTTGCAAGTTTTTCACCAATTTCCTTTATTGATTTTTTTAAATTTTCTGGATCTTGACCCATAGTATTAATTTGAGCAATTAGAATAAAGAGTTTAAGCAGATAATTTCTTCCAAACATCCTAGATTTTTTTGAGTAGGTGATAATGCATTAACCACAAAACTAACGCCATTCACCAACTTCTCAAAGACTAAAGATCGCTTGTACGCGGACACGTCCCGTATTGAAACTGCTAAATTACAGAATCTTCATGGTGAAATTTATTCAAACATCTTTTACTAGGGCAATTCATCACTGTTTGTCTGCGCTCTCTGTCAGATACTTGTCCACATCTATTGCTGCCATACAACCAAATGCCGCAGCTGTGATCGCCTGTCTATAGTTTCTATCATGTACGTCTCCAGCTGCAAAAACTCCATCAATGTTTGTACGTGTCTTGTTTTTTAAAACAACATAGCCTTCATCATCTAGTTCAATTTGGCTTTTGAATAACTTTGTGTTCGGTTCGTGCCCAATTGCCACAAACAAACCTCCAGCATCAAGTGTTTTTTCTTCACCTGTTTTTAGATTTTTTATAACCACCTGTCGCATTTTTTGATCCCCCTTAATGTCGGTGACAGTTGAATCCCAATGGAATTTAATTTTGTTGTTGTTAAGTGCTCTTTCTTGCATCACTTTGCTTGCACGTAATTCACTTCGACGGTGTATCAGATGAACAGTCGTTGCAAATTTTGTTAGGAACGTTGCTTCTTCAATGGCGGAATCGCCTCCACCTACAACTACAATTTCTTGATTTCTGAAAAAAGGGCCATCACATGTTGCACAATATGAAACGCCTTTACCTCCAAATGTCTGCTCACCATCCAGTCCTAATTTTCTAGGATTCGCGCCAGTGGCAATTATCACTGCACGTGCATCGTATTCTTCTGACGCTGTCAAAACTTTGAATGGTGTTCGCCTAAAATCAACATTTACTACCTCATCATCAATAATGGTCGTTCCCATTCTTTGTGATTGTTTCCTCATGTCAATCATCAGATCCGGACCCATTATGCCATTTTCAAATCCAGGATAATTTTCAACCTCTGTTGTATTGACTAATTGGCCTCCAGGAAGTATTCCGGATAAAATTAAAGTGTCATAACCTGCTCTTGAACAATAGATTCCTGCAGTATATCCAGAAGGCCCTGCACCTATTATTACTACATCAAACTTTGTTTTGCTTTTATCAGAGGTTTTTGGATTTTCATCATTTGTTTCCAGTACTGTTGCACCAGCATCTGCCGCCATCATGGTGTTAGCCCTAACAATTTCAATAATTTAAGTGAATGTCTCTTTTGATCACTCGTTTTTCATTCTCAAAAGGATCTGATCACATATTCTACGCATTTCAGAATCTGATCCTACGCTAGATATTTTTACGATATCCGTAGTGGTTACAACACCAACAATCTGATCGTTTTCTTTGACAGGGAGTTTATGAATTTGTTTTTCTTTCATCAATTCAGATGCTTCCCAAATCGTTTCTTCGGAGTCAATCATGATCAATGGTGACGACATTACTTCTGAAATAGATGTGAACAGCGGTCTTCCTTCCGCAGCCACTTTAGTCACAAAATCCCTCTCGGTTATAATCCCAACAGGGTTTTTATCGTGTAGGACTATCACGCAGCCTACTTTTAGATCTTTCATTTTTTCTGCAGCTTCCTGTAATGAAACATTCCCGTCTAGGGCTAGCACATTTTTACTCATTATTTGATTTACAAAGGTACTGTTCATGCCATGACATAATTTATCAATTATATGATTAAGTTCTAAATTATCAGGATTGAAAATCAATCCAGACAATCACGGTAGTCTTAAAATTCAGAGTGTTTTGACAAGATTTATGAGGATTAAAACTAAAAAAATACTTGTTCCTCTTGATGGCTCAAAAAACTCACTTCGCGGTTTAGATATGGCGATCCATATTGCAAGGCAGTCTCAAGGAACGATTACTGCATTATCAGTAAAATCAGTGCCCGGAATATATGCGATTCATCCACTTGGATTTCTCGATTTTAACTCCATGGCAGAAGTAAAAAAAATACTTGAAGATGCAAAGATTAGAGCCGCACAAAAAGGAATTCAGTTGACCGGAAAAGCGATATCAGGAGAACCAGGATACGATATTGCTCGATTTGCAAACAATCCTAAAAACAAGATTGATTTGGTGGTGATTGGTGCACGTGGGCTTGGTTCAGCTAAAGAGATATTCTTAGGAAGTGTTTCTAATTATGTATTGCATAAATCCAAGAAACCAGTTTTGGTCGTAAAATAGATGATTTGACCTTGTTGAGGGTTGTTTCGTGTTTTAATACACGGTTATTCAGCCAGCACAGCCACAATGTCTGATTTGGTGACAATTCCCACCAGTTTTGATTTGTTAATCACTGGAAGCCCACTAATATCATATTTGATCATAAGGGTTATTGCAAGATCCACGTTTTTGTTCATTTCTACTGTAATTGGATTTGATGACATTATATCTGCGGCATGAAACGGAAACAGATAACTCATTTGATTTGAATGAGTTTCCTCTAAACCTTTTTTGAATTTATATTCCTGTACTTCTTTAGGATCTGCCGACTCTGCAATCCACTGTGGAATTTTTGCAGGAACAAAATCTCTGAATG
>JAGQHE010000068.1 GCA_020431995.1 Candidatus Nitrosopumilus sp. | reverse complement strand
ATGATGGTCTCTTATCTATACCCCAGCACGACATGCATGGGGTTATAGTTAAGGTATTCAATACTGCACCCACGTGGAAGATTATAAAAAAAAGATTCAATTCTCAAAAAAATAGTTAGGCTTCAAAGCTCAAAAGTATCGAGAATGGTAACACAGAGCCATCAGATATATCACACACTTTCATCAACCCAAAATAATCTAACGCTTCATGTTTTATGGTAAATCGAAGATAATGATTTTTGAGTTTAAAAAATCTAAAATACCAATCTGAATGATCCTTTAATCTATGTACAATAATTAAGACATTTTTACGTTTGTTTAATTTGACTTCAAAATCAGAAAATAATTCAAGTTTGCCTATTTTACAATACATTTCTGTTATAGAGTACTTCTCCACCAGCAATAACCATTGCATCAAATACACTTCCTACCATATTTCTAAGTTTTCTATAATCGATTGAAGGTAAAATGTTCTCATGAACTATTTTATTACGATAATAAAAAATATCTTCAAAGTTCTCCCAATTATTGCGTAATAATGGGATGTTACGTATGTGACAAGATTCGTGTTCTACACCCTCATTATTGAAATTATCGTAGTATTTTTTAGCTTCTTCCATGATGTCTATTCCTAACAATTCTTCATAGATCGTTTTTACACGTGATGGACTGGCATGACTTCCTGAATGTGCAAGTGCACTTGCAGGATTATTTTCGTAGTTTCCATCAAGAACAAGATTTAGTTTGTCAACTAGCTTGCTCCCAACTATGTATGCAATTGATTTAAAATAGACTTCAAAAATTGTGACTGTTTTTACTATCACATGCTCTATTAACGCAGTACGAATTATCTCATCTTTGTTATGTAGAAATTGTATTTCTATAAGCAGTGGTTTTATTTCTCCAAACGTGGTAATTGGGTATCGTCCTAATCGTTCTTTGGGTATGAGCGTACTATTTCCTCTGTATCTTACTTTTACTTTTTTTCTCATAGTCTAACCTTTACAAAGAATGTGATCTAATTTGATTATTATTCTAAATCGCATGTAGCAACTGACTTTTTCTTTTCTGAACCTCATAAAGTAAACACAGTTCTGCAAATGCGTTTTCATCAAAGTGGATATTCTTTAGAGTATTTCTTCGTTTGATTTGAGGATATTCACTATATTTTCTCCTGTTTATTGTTCTTCCACCGGTTTTAGGTCTAAATCCTCCCCATTGTTTGAAAAATACTGCAACTCCTTGATCCTTGCATTGGTCTATAATTTCTTCAATCCATTCTTTTTTTACGGGACGATAGTGATGTCCACTCTCACCACCTATAATTACCCAATTTATCCCTCTTAGATTCAATTTTCCAACAGAAGCAATCAGAGGCTCAAAACTAATGAATCGTGTATGACATTTTACTTTTCGAAGATCATTGATTCTTGAAATATAATCTCTGCCTTCGATGCTGGTTCCCATCCACATATAGTTGGGAATTTTATGACCAAAGTACTCAAAAAATAATTCCGAGAATGCAGCCATTCTTTTTGGACGTTTAGTAAGAATTTGATAATCATGGTGATCAGCTTGAATCATGGTAGCAAAACACCTGCCAGTAAACTCAAAAGATGAATTTTCATGAAACAGATCAGACATACTATTAACAAAGATTTTTTTTGGCTTTTTCCAAGTTAAAGGCAAATCAACATCTGAAGGATGTTCAACATACAAAAAATCTTTTTTATATTTTTCCAATCCCATAGCTTTCAATCTTTTGGTCAAAGTTTCAGCATAACAATTCCTACATCCTGGGGAAATCTTTGTACAGCCGGTAGTGGGATTCCATGTTGCTTCAGTCCATTCAATACCTGAACCTATTGCCATAACTTCTTCAAGTCATTATTATCCAATAAATGTTTAAGATTAGTGTAGAGGCAAATGCTAGGTAATAATCAGCTGTTTATACTTCTGTTCTTAAAATGTAATTAAGGTGTAATAACCTACACACTAAGTGAGTTTTGATATAAATGGTTGGATAAAAGGGAAAATAACTCCACTTTTTGAAGAAATTAAACCAATAAAAAATGATGGATGTATTACGTCTCCCGGAAACATGTGGTCTTTAAAAAAAGAGGTCGCACTTCATCTATACATTCCAAGTTATTATAACATAATTAAAAATCATTTTAAAAATTGGTATTACTTTGATCCTTTTTGTGGCAGTGGACTGTTTGAATTTACAAAGCATTCTATTCTAAAAGGAGAGAAATTTCCTGGTTCTCCCATAATTGCATTAGCACACAAGGAGAAATATCCATTCCATCAATATTTTCTTTCAGATAAATCAAAAAATAATACAAATGCATTAAATTCAAGAATTAAGAAATTATATAATTTGGATATAGGTATTGAAACATTTGACTTTACATCTTCAATAAAATCTGTCGAGCATATTGATGATAGAACAGGATATGATTCTTGTTTGGCAGTAATTGACCCAGTAGGATATGCCGTTATTCCTTGGACAGATATGGAAAGATTGTTGAAAATTAAAACTTGTGATCTGTTTATTGTTGTAATGACTAATGATTTGCACCGAAATTTATCCGCCGCATTGAATCCAGAACAAAATGATGACAAAGGATTAACTAATTTTCTAGGTAATGACTCGTGGAAAAATTGTGAAACAGGTGATGACATTGTAAAAAAATACAGACAACAAATCTCAAACTTTGGCAGATATACTGAAATTATAAATGTCAACAGAATAGGTGAAAACAAGATCTATGACATCATATTATCTACCAGAAGCCTTGGTGGAATGAACGTAATGAAAGGAATATCTGAAAAGCTTCAACAAGTGACTACAGAAAAAATTCAATCTCAAGCAATTTCAGGCTCAGGCAAAATCAAACCTCTTGATGAATACTGTTGATGCCCATAGAGTTACGTGTTGTTGTTTTCTAATGCCCTATGAAAACAATTCCAAAGATAATAATTTAGTTAAAGTTTTACTTTTAATTCCATATGCATATTCTGTGAAAAGCCACTTAATTCTATTGAATTTTTAAAAGGATTTTTTGATAAATCATAGGAGTTTTCCCTTCTAACAAATTCTTCTGGATATACCATAGAGTAGATTTGTTAATTCCCAATTCTTTTCTTTCTTCAGAAGTCATATTCAAAATCTTCTTTTTTAACTCCAGATGATCATTTCTATTCAATTTCATCTTAGGGATAACAAAATCCAGTTCCTTCTTTTTCTCCACAATGAAATTAGAAAGTTGTTGTAAGTTATCTTGCAAGATAATCTGATAAGAATAACTCTTGCCATTCTTGTAATTGTATCTGGCATTGAAATTTGAATTAATTTTCTCAATGAGTAATTTAGCAACATCTTCTAATCGTGTATGATAGTTTTCAGTAATAATAAAATCAGATTTTTTATCTTTCAATATTGTGGTTGTTTATTCAATACTGTCGACAACCAGTAATGGAATTCAAAATCTTCTTTTTTTACTTTCTGATCTTCAACGATACCACAAATGCGCAAACAATTATCGCGATTGCAAAGTACATCACCGCAACATAGTCAAACGCAAACGCAATGCCGCCTGCAATCACCGGGCCCACAACAGTCGCAATGGATACCGTGGAACTGAATATCCCAGTCGATGTGGAACGTGGGTTGTTCTCCATCAGGTGAAAGTTCCCGCCGATAAACAAAAATGCCCATGTGCCGCCGACAAGCGCCATAAACGGCATTGTCATCCACCACTCCGTGACAAACAACAACCCTACAAATACAAACGTCGTACACCCAACGCCTATCTTGAATTTGGTTACGTTTGAGAGGTTTATCTTGCTTGCCATGACGTTCATCAGCACAAACGCAGTCAGCGTGTTTGCCACATACACGACCGATATCTGATAAAGCTCCGCCCCCCATTGCTCCATCAGTATTATCGGAAAGATCGTCCATACGGCTGTTGCACCGACATGCCTTAGTAATAACGACGTGAATAGAAATTTGTTTTTCAAAATAACCTTTTTCATGGTGCCTGGCGTCAGCTCTTTTACTTGTTCCGGATTTGGCAGTCTGATTGTAAAGAGTAACCCGATTACAAACAAAGCTGAACTGATCAGGAAAATCAGCCTCAGATCATTTGCAAATCCTGCCGCAGCAATCCCTGCAAGCCATCCTAACGCATGAAATGAAATTACCGTGGCCGCTCTTTTTTTGTCAGCGTTTGCCTCGTAGGAATATGCAATCATTGCAGGAATCATTATTCCGCTGGCGACACCAGCCGCAATTCTTACCAAAAAAAACATCGTAAGATCGTCTGCAAAATAATGCAAACCAAATGCTATGGCACACCCGATGAACCCAATTCTGATGAACTTGAGCCTGGTTCCTTTCTTGTCTGAATGCCTGCCAAAATAAATCTCAGAGAGAATCTGCGCAAAACTAAACGATGCCACCAAAAGCCCTATCTCAAATACTGAGTCTGTGACCCCTTTTGCAATAATGGGCATGAATACGAATATGATTGAGATTCCTGCATGCTGAAAAAAAGTTGCACTACGAACTAAGTTATTGACCTGAAGATTTAGCATAAATGTACCTGAAATTATTTTTCACCTAATTTCAACATACGTCTTCATCCGCACTCTGAAAAGAGTTAAACTGTGCGCGTCATTTCTGAAATTAAATTGCCAGAAAAAGAGCCGTTTTTGGACGCTATGAAAAACAGGGTTTTGCTTTTTGATGGAGCTATGGGGACAGAGATTCAAAAGTATGATCCAAGACCTGAAGACTTTCCAAACGGCCAGGATGGGTTCAATGACGGACTGGTGCTGACGCACCCTGAATGGATAAAACAGATCCACAGAAACTATCTGAATGCTGGCGCTGATTGCATCGAAACCAACTCCTTTGGATCAAACAAAATAAAGCTAGACGAATACGGATTTGGCGGTGATACGGTAGAGTTTAATAAAAAAATTGCAAAACTTGCACGCGAAGTATGCGATGAATATTCTGACAAGCCACGCTATGTGGTTGGCTCTATGGGCCCGACCGGCTATCTTCCAAGTTCCAATGACCCTGATCTGGGTCAGAAACCTCTTGACGAGATACGTGAGGCATTTGAGCTTCAGGCAGAAGGGCTGATTCTTGGCGGGGTTGACGCGTTACTCATTGAGACAAGTCAGGATATCTTGGAAGTGAAACTGGTAATTGAGGCGTCTCACAACGCAATGAAAAAGACCGGAAAAAAAGTTCCGATAATCTGTAATACCACTTTGGACCAGTATGGCAAGATGTTGCTTGGAACGAACATCCAAGCTGCATACACTACCGTCTCTGACATGGGGATTGACGTATTTGGGCTGAACTGCTCAACAGGGCCAATCGAGATGACTCCGAGCATTCAATGGCTTGACGAGCAAAACCACCACAATGTGCTTGTTGTCCCTAATGCCGGAATGCCTGATAATGTTGGAGGAAAGGCGGTATACAAGATGACCCCTGAGCAGATGGGTGAAGTTCTAGGCGATTTTCTTAACGAATACAAAAAAGTTCGAATCATCGGCGGGTGCTGCGGGACGAACCCTGAGCATATCAAAGCCCTCAGGAAAGTAATTGACGAAAAAGCCAACTCTGCCAAGGGTTAGGTATTTAGAAAAACGGTGGTGATCTTATGTGATGACGATTCCTAGAGTGAGCTCTGCATTAAAGGCAGTTGACCTAAAACAGATACCCGCGCCCCTGATCATTGGAGAAAGAATCAACACACAAGGCTCTCGTAAGGCAAAGGAGCTAGTCCTCAATGATGATTATGACGGTTTAGTTGATCTTGGAAGAACCCAGGTTGAAGACGGTGCTCACTGTCTTGACGTGTGTGTTGCAACTACCGAACGTTCCGACGAACGTGAGTTCATGCTGAATCTTGTCAAGAGGCTGAGCTTGGAGATTGACGCGCCACTCGTAATTGACTCTACTGATCCTGACGTAATTGAGGCCGCAGTCACACAGATTCCTGGGAGGCCAATAATCAACTCCATCAACCTTGAAGGCGACGGGAGCAGGTTTGAAAAGTTAGCCCCTGTTATGGCAAAGTATGGGTTGCCCGCTATTGCATTGTGCATTGGGCCAAAAGGCATGGCAAAGACCCCTCAGGAAAAACTAGAGACCGCCGAATTGCTTTTTGAGACAGGAAAAAAATATGGTTTAAAAATTGAGCAGTTTATTTTTGACGTGCTCACGTTCACACTTGCTACAGGTGAGGATGAGTTTCTTGATGCTGGCAAAAATACCCTGGAAGGAATACGCCTTGTCAAGGAAAAGTTTCCAAACGCGTTTACAACCTTGGGTCTTAGCAACATCAGTTTCGGTCTTACCCCTTATGCTAGAAAAATCCTAAATTCCGTATTCTTGTACCATGCAGTAAAGACCGGGCTTGACACTGCTATTGTTAATGCAAAAGAGATCATCCCATATGGCGAAATCGATCCAAATGAGAAAAAGCTTGCAGAAGATCTGATCTTCAATTCCCATCCTAATGCACTATCTGATTTGATATCTTATTTTGAAAAAACAGGCGCTCAAAGCGGGACCGCTCCAAAAAAAGCAGATGTTGATCCTTCCTGGCCTCCTGGAAAGCGTGCCAACTTTAGAATCATCAACAGGCTAAAGGACGGAATACAAAATGACGTTGTATCTGCAATTGCAGACAAGATTGGAAAAAACGAATTGCTCAAAGACACCGACGGCATTCTTTCTCTGGATGCCGAACAGGCAATAACCCATGATGGCGCAATTAGAACCCTGAATGAAGACTTGCTTCCCGCAATGAAGGAGGTGGGTGACAGGTTTGGCGCAGGGGAACTGATTTTGCCGTTTGTCCTAAAATCTGCCGAATGCATGAAGGCTGCGGTCGGTGAACTTGAAAAGTACCTGGTCAAGGAGGATGGGACAAGCAAAGGCAAGCTTGTCTTGGGAACGGTTTACGGCGACGTTCATGACATTGGGAAAAACCTCGTAAAAACAATTTTTCAAAACAATGGCTACTCTGTGTATGATTTGGGAAAACAAGTCCCCCTGCAAAAATTCCTGGAAAAGATTGACGAGGTAAAGCCCGACGCAGTTGGTCTTTCGGCATTGTTGGTTTCGACATCAAAGCAGATGAAGTTTTTTGTAGAACATGCAAAAAAAAGCAACATGACTGTGCCAATTCTCTGTGGTGGTGCAGCAATTAACAGCAATTACATTAACCGAATTGCAAAGGAAGATGGAATTTACGAACCAGGCGTGTTTTATTGCAATACGATGTTTGAAGGTCTTAAAACAATGGATATCCTGATTTCTGATGGAAAACAAAAACTCTTGGCTGACTGGAAAGCAAAGATTGAGCGTTGGAAAGAAAAATCTACCGAAATAGTAGATCAGGATACTATTCCAAGAAGCGAAGTTCAACCTGTTATGCCCCCTGTCCCTGAGATTGTTGGGGAGCCCATACGTCTGAAACCAGATCAAATTGACATGGCTGAAGTTTGGACCATGATTGACAAGAAGTCTCTTTTCAAGCTGTCTTGGGGGCTGAGAGGAAAGACTGGCGCGGAATCTGAATCTGAGCATGAGCAACTGCTGACCGAATGGAAGATCAGAATAATCAGAGAGAGGCTGTTTGAGCCTGAAATTGTGTATGGTTATTTCAGGTGCCACAACAAAGGCAGGAAACTGCTTGTTGAAAATTCTGGAGGGGCAGATGTGGAATTAGAATTTCCACGTTCTACAAAACCTGATCATCTGTGCCTTGCTGACTATTTTGGCAAAGATGACATTGTGGCATTTCAGTCTGTAACTGTTGGTAGCAAGGTATCTGAAATAATAGAGCAATGGAACAAAGAGGACAAATACACTGATGCTTACTATCTTCACGGGCTAGCAGTTGAAGTCGCAGAGGCTTTGGCAGAATGGGTAAATAGAAGAATAAAATCTGAATTGAACCTGAGTGAAGGTGGACTGAGATATAGCTGGGGGTTCCCTAGCTGCCCAGATGTGGCGCAACACCATCTGGTCTGGAAACTTTTACAGCCTGAAAAGTCAGGGATGACTCTGACTGAGTCTGGCCAGATCGTTCCTGAGCAGTCTACTGCTGCAATCGTTGTCCATCATCCAAAAGCAAAGTACTTCGTACTGTGATCCAGTCTGCACGAAACCCATCTGCAATGACAGAGTCGTTCATTTACTGCGCATACCTTTCGATATTGCCTTGGTCTACTATCTCCCGTGTGGTTTTATCGTGGCACGAACATTTACAAAATCTGTAAAAATCCCCATCGTGCTCTGCAGTACATGCTATGCAACCTTTGCCTTCGGCCATTTTTGCAGGGTAATCATATGTGATATTTCTAGTTTTTTATCATGCTCGTTCCGAGTCCGGAAGGGTTATCTGAACTCTTCCTAAAAACTCGTCCAGTCCGCCAAAGTCGCTTGGGGATGTGATTAGAACATCGCCCGTAATTGCGTGTATTTTTTTTACAAACTCCTCAAATCCTTGACTATACACTGCCAAATCTAGATTCAAAAATTTTGCAGACTTCTCATTTTTCTCAGAAGGGAACAGTATGATCGGTATTACTGAAAATCCTGTGAGATTGTCTGATAGGCTCTGAACCTGCTCAATGCTCTGCACCACCTGAGTCATGAATCCCTTTGGTCTTGCGCCTATCTTCTTACCTATTTTTGAAAAATCAGGCTTGTTTGAAATTGAAAGGTATAGATCAA
>JAGQHE010000067.1 GCA_020431995.1 Candidatus Nitrosopumilus sp. | reverse complement strand
TGTAAAGAACAAGTTCGCTCCATGACGTGAATCCGTTAGTACAAGTTCTTCATACCTAGACCACAAAATCGATGAATATTTCTAACTTCCTGTGTATGTGGTAGGATTCTGCCCTGCAGGGACTTCTACTGCCTGGATGAACCCTTCAACAGCTACCTGGGGGTCAACAAGTATGGCTTCTATCTTCAGGATCTGGGCTGCCGTGACCTTGTGACCGATGTTTTTGAATTCATATACGAGATTCATGTCTCCTGCAAACGATCCGCCGTCAATGGCAGTAAAAGAAGCCTTGGCAGTCTCAACAATTGTGCCGTTGACTTTTAGCACGGCCTCATTAGAAAATCCACTGCCGCCTGACTCCATGAAGAATACCACCTTGGCAGCAGAAAGATAGAGATCCTTTCCTGCTGCTGCCGTAAGCGTGCACAGATCCCCTGCTGCAGTAAGAAGTCCCTCTGAAGATTTTAGACGTCCGTCAAATGACGCCTGAAATATTATGTTTGTCAGATCGTCATCCCCTCCTATTCCTGAAAGAGACAGGATTGACGGAAACACTACGACAGGAATCATTCATTTTTCTTGCCCTTTTCATTGGGTTGCAGTTTTTCCTGAAGTACCTTGATTTGCTGGTCTCTCTGCTCGATTATCTTGAGATATGGCATTATAATTGAGATGTATTCCTCAGCATTTTGATGACCCTTGAGTGAGATGTAATTGGTTTTGCTGGTCTCGACGAACTGCTGCAAGGATATAGGCTGGGTTTGTGACAATGAGGAAAATCCGAGTGGAAGATATTAGAGAAGTATTTCAACAACACCCTTTTACACTTTAATCTTTCAATTTTAGTACATGTTTGAGATTTTTGAGCAAAGAGACATTGAAGAGATAATCGAAGTCAACAAGCTGATTTCTTCATATAACAATGAGCCACATGAGGTAAAAAGAGAAATTTTGGATGCCATATTTCATAAAGTGAACTCGTTTAATGATATAAATAACACCAGAGAAAGGATTATCAAAAAATCAACATATATTCTTGCAGGGATTTCATACCTCCAACCTTTTAAAAATTGCAATAGAAGAACATCATATTATTTGCTAAAAAATTTTCTTGGAAGAAATGGATTTACTTTACGACTATACAACAAGAAAGAAAAAGCAAAACTTGCAGACATACTTCAACGAACTGCTGAGGTAAAATTTGAAGATGACCCAACAATATACTCTGAAATAGAAGAATATTTGACACAAAAGGTAGAAGATTGGAAATTTGACTATTTGTAGGAGAGTAATTCAAAAAGCTCAGGGTCTGCATCTATCATATCTTTCACTTCCTCTACCATCTTTGAATTTTTTACATCTTTTGGTAAAGTCACTATAACAGACATGTATCGTTAACTTCGCGTTAATGATATATTAATTGTACTTTTACGACAGATAGCAATATTTTTACGCATCATTTTTTCAATTTTTAGATACATGAAGCTTGTTCTGGTTGCACTGATTATTGTGTCAGTACTGGCTATCGGGATAGCAGGATTTTCAATATATCTACAACAGGGTAAGGCAATTATGGAGATCTCAAAGGCAACAAATCCAAACTATTCTTGTTTGGAGAAATGGGATGCGCTAAATGGAAAAGCAAAATTGACAAGTCCTCAAAGATTAACAGACACAGAGCAAGAAATCTTTAACGAATTCAATATGGCAAATTGTCAGTTCAAATTCAGAGATTGGCTGCCACAGTCACATATTGATTGGGATTACTATGTAGAACTTGAATCATACCTTAAATCAACCTGTGATAAAATGACACCACAAGATATAGCCAAACAGGATAAGGAAACGTTGGAATATCTGAAAAATATTGGGTGCAATATTGGAAAATAGTAATCCTTTTACGCAGCGATCTTTCAGTTTTAGGCATAATGAAACTTATTCTCTCTTTACTTTTGATATTGACTGTTTTGACTGTTGGTGTAATTCAGGCTGAAGCTTATGAAATGTTTGAAGGAGAAATTAGGTTAGACACAATACAGGATGATTCCAATATTAGTAGTGTGTATCAATATGAAGGCACTGTTTCAATGTATGAGTTAGAACCACAAGTATATTCAACCCCTAGTGGAAACATGCAAATAAAATTATTGGATGAGGAAGGAACAGTGTTGGATTCGTTTACAACCCCAATAAACCCAACTCCTATTATCGACCCGAAGGGCGGAGATGGCAGATGGAGTGAACCAAGCTGAAACGTATATGGTGTTTAAGTAATAACCTCATTTATTGTAAATTTCTGGTTACCCTCCGAATCTATGTAAAAACTTAGATATTTTATAGAATCCTTACATTTTTTCTCATGAACTAACAGTTCACCTTTTTTAATTGTTCTTGGAAAAGTATCAATTTGTTCATATTCTCCTCCTAACCCAAAGATGTTACCAGAAGCTCTTTTTTTTACCATTTTTAATCCAGATCTGTTAATTTGGCTCTAGTATTTTCAAGATTTTTAGATTTAATGTACTTTCTTGCGATTAAACGTGAACCCAGACTTAAATTATCCAACAGCGCATTATTCCGAAAAGAATTCTCTTGAAATAGTTTAATGAAAGAATAATGAAGATTTTCTCGTGGATGTAATAATGCATAATTTAATAATGTATTTGGTGGTGCAGAAGGCAGTTTTAGAGCAATATACTTTTTTTGTTTTTCTTTATTTTTGAAAAGTAAAATTTTCCCATTGTTTTTTTTGATTTTACGATTGCATATTCTTGTCCATACATAGTAAACTTGTATGGTTTATTGAATTCCATTTTTTCAGGATCATATTCTAGTTCCTCTTTTACAACAACAGATTTTTTTACTTCAACAGGAGGGCCATATTTCATATACATGTGATTCAAAGCTTCTTTACCAAGCTTGATTGCACTATCAAGACGCCTTGATACTTTATACCATTCTTTTTGATCTTTTTCAGTTATTCTTTCCAAGAGATCAACATTTGCAATAATGGCCTGACGGTTCTCAGCATCTGAAATAAATTCTTCCAGCCCACTCTCAAGAATAAATTTCAGATCGTCTAAATTAGTAAAACTATTCCCTAATAACTGATCATTTGTTTTTTTCAATATTTTATTGCCTTAAAAAGTACAAATAAAGATATCTAAGAGAACGTCGTTATCCAGATAATTATCATCTATCAACACTTCAGCAATCTCGAGTCAGATTAATTTTAGTGGGCATCGTATCTTCCAGTCTCCACCCGTGACATTCATTATGACAGGGGTTGCAAAGGGCAATTCCGTTGTTGATATTTAGCGATAAAGCAGGATATTTTGACTTGTGGAGAATGTGGTGTGATACATCAGCTTGGGATAGGCATACTTGGCATTGGTTGGAATCTCGTTTTTTGATTGATGCAGACCAGGCCGTAATAGCATGCTGATACGCAAAAGGATCCATTTTCAGAGGAAAACCTTGTTTTTTTAGACATTTTTTTATTATTGATAACCGTCGTACGGGGTTTTCTTTATTCCAGTTGGTAGAATAAGATATTGCCTTCGCTCTATTTTTTTCATAATATTTTCTTGTGCGAATTCTTGCTTTTCCTAAAATTATGTCTCTATTTTTTTCATAATATTTTTCCCGTCTTATTTTTATTTTATTTCTATTTTTTTT
>JAGQHE010000066.1 GCA_020431995.1 Candidatus Nitrosopumilus sp. | reverse complement strand
TAATTTCAATTTGTCGTTCTGTAAACAATGATTTTTTTATAATTTTACTAATAATATTATTAAATTTGGTTCCTTCAACATTAACCATAGCTATACAGATCTGTATATCAGTACTCCAATTAAACTTTAAAGAGTCATACACAAATCTCATTTATGATTGGAAATAAAGTTGAGACATTCTTAAAGACAGAATTAAAAAAGAAAAATGCGCTATTGTTTGTATTAATTGATTCAGAGGTATCAAATTTAGAGGCATCAAGCAAACTAGCAAAAGATGTAGAAAAAATCGGGGCTTCTGCAATTCTAGTTGGAGGCTCTTCTGCTACTGATCAGATTGAAATGGCTCAAGTGGTTAAGGGTATTAAAAAAGGAATTAAGATTCCAGTAATCCTATTTCCTGGAAACATTACAGGTGTTGTACCTGATGCAGATGCAATATTATTTAGTTCGTTAATGAATTCAGAAAACCCTTACTTTATCACCCAAGCACAGGCTTTAGGAGCTCCAAGTGTTCTTAAATTTGGTTTAGAACCGTTGCCAACTGCTTATTTGGTAATCGGAGACGGAACATCTGCTTGGTTTATTGGTTCAGCAAGAGGAATTCCATTTGAAAAACCAAAAATTGCTGCTGCATATGCCCTCGCAGCACAATTTCTTGGAATGAGATTTGTATATCTAGAGGCAGGATCTGGTGCAAAAACCAATGTTACGCCAGAAATGGTCAGGACTGTAAGACATACATTCAATGGCTTTCTGATTGTGGGAGGAGGAATTAGAGACGTCAAGACCGCTCAAAACTTGGTCAAAGCAGGAGCTGATGCTTTAGTTATTGGAACATTCCTTGAAAAAGGAGGAAGTATTAAAAAACTAGAGGAAATATCAAAAGCAATTCAAAGAATCAAGTAATAAAACAATCATTATGTCTGAAAACGATGCAATTTCTCGTATTAACGGTATTAAAATGCCTGATTATTATCTTGAATACTACTCCAATCTTTCAACTGCTGCATATTCCATCTTTGAACATGCAGCAAAAGCAAAATCTAGCCTAGTTGATTCTTCGGGAATTATAGAGCCTAAAATTGCTTTTGATTTAGCAGACCGAGTGGCTAAAATGCATGAAATCGACATTGCTGAACCGCTGAGAAAAATACTAAAACTAAATGGAAAAGAACTTTCAGCATTAATTCTTTCAAAAGAAATCGCATTAGGAAAATATTCACTGCAAGACGCATCATTAGAAGAGAAGCTAGATCTTGCAGTTCGTGTTGGATTAGCAATTGTTACTGAAGGTGTTACGATTGCTCCATTACAAGGAATTAGCGAAGTTAAAATTAAGAAAAACAAGGATGGTACGGAATATCTTTCTGTTTCGATTGCAGGTCCCATGCGTTCAGCTGGAGGTACAGAATCTGCTGTAACAATGCTAATTGCAGATCATGTTAGAAAAATTGCTGGATTATCAAAATTCCAGGCTAACTCTTTTGATGATGAAACAGGTAGATTTGTTGAAGAATTACGAATATATGAAAGAGAAGCAAGTAGCTTTCAATTCCATATTTTAGATGAAGACATTGAACGTGTTATATCTAATCTTCCTGTAGAACTAGATGGTGTTGATACTGATCCTTATGAAGTTGTAAATCACAAAGGTATGGCCCGCATCAAAACCGATAGAGTTAGAGGAGGCGCATTACGTGTTTTAAATGATGGATTAATTGGACGTTCTAAGAAACTACTGAAAAGAATTGAACTATACAATCTAGATGGATGGGAATGGCTCAATGATCTGAAAGGTGCAGTTCAGACTGGTGATAATCAAGAAGACGCCGCTGCCAAAAGAATGCGTGAAGTAATTACTGGCAGATCTGTTTTATCAATGCCTAACAAATTAGGAGGATTTCGATTGAGATATGGGAGAGCGTGTAATACTGGTTTTGCAGCAGTTGGCATTCATCCTGTAATTGCTGAAATTCTTGATCATACTGTAGCTGTAGGCACACAAATCAAAATCGACATTCCTGGAAAAGGGGCTACTGTAGCATTTGTAGATTCAATAGACACTCCCACCATTCGTCTGAAAAATGGAGATGTAGTAAAAATTAAAGATGTAAACCATGGATTGGAAATCAAAAATGAGATTGAAAAAATACTCCATCTAGGCGACATACTAATCTCATTTGGAGATTTTCTTGAAAATAATGCTCAGCTTGTACCTTCAGGTTATGTTGAAGAGTTTTGGATTGAGGAGTTAAAACAAAAAATCCAAAAATATGAATCAAATGACCAATACCTTAATCAATTTTTAAGTAAAATACCTACAATCGACGAAGCACTGAAAATATCTCTTGATTTTCAAATCCCATTACATCCACATTATCTGTATTATTGGGATTGTATCTCATCAGATGAACTTTCCAAACTTTTAGAACCAAACAAGGCAGATTCGGCATCAATAGAATATCCAATACATATTAAACAAATTCTCGAAAACTTGGGAGTTCCACATAAACTTAAAAACGAAATAATTATCCTTGAAGGACAAGAAGCGAAAATATTCTTTAATCTTTTATTCAAACAAAAGCCAATTATCACTGATTCGTCAGTACCAAAAATTTTAACGCAAGCATCTGGCATTCAAATAAATAATAAATTCTCGACCTCAATTGGGGTTAGAATAGGAAGACCTGAAAAAGCAGCTGCTAGACAAATGAAACCCCCAACACACGTATTATTTCCAATTAATGATAAAGGCGGGCCTACTAGAGACCTTCTCAAGGCATCCAGAAATGAATACTTCTTTGTTGATATCTTCAACAGATACTGCAACGAATGTAATCAACCTTCCATTGGTATAAAATGCTCCATATGTGGTATAAAAACAACAATTACTTACAGATGTACAAATTGTAGAGATGAGCTAACCGAACCATTCTGCCAAAAATGTAAACGCAAAGCATCAACTCATTCACACAAAGAATTTCCACTAAAAACAAGATTACTTCTAGCTCAAGAAAAAATGGGACTGCGTGCAAAAGAACCATTTAAAGGAGTTAAGGAATTGATCAACCAAGATAAAATTGCTGAACCTCTTGAAAAGGGACTTACACGCCAAAACTTCGGACTAACAACATTCAAAGATGGAACTGTTAGATTTGATGCAACAAATTCGCCACTAACCCATTTCAAACCATCATGGATAGGAACCTCTATTGAAAAATTAAAACAACTTGGATATTTTTATGATATTAACGGAAAACCTCTGGAGAATACGGAGCAGATCATTGAGATTCGTATGCAAGATGTGATAATTCCATATGAGAGTGGAAATTATCTAGTTTCTATTTGTAAATACGTAGATATTCTTTTAGAAAAATTTTACGGTTATTCTCCATTTTATAATGTTCAAAACTCTAAGGATCTAATTGGACATTTAATAATTGGTTTAGCACCACACACTTCTGTTGGAATAGTTGGACGAATAATTGGATTTACAGAAACACATGTTTGTTTTGCAACACCAAACTGGCATTCCGCAAAACGAAGAGATGCTGATGGTGATGCTGATTCAATCATGCTTCTAATGGATAGCCTTCTGAATTTCTCAAGGCAGTTCCTTTCAGACAAAATAGGAGGGTTAATGGATGCGCCGTTACTTATACAACCTCTTGTTCTGCCACATGAATCCCAACCGCAGGCTCATAACCTTGAGGTTACAAAACATCTCCCATTGGAATTCTTTGAATCTACACTTACTCAGATTAAAGCATCAGACATTTCATCTGTTGAAATTATCAAAACACGACTTGAAACTGAAAGGCAATTCTATGACTACTTTTTCACTCATCCGACTTCATCTTTGACTACTTCAAAATCACGTAGTGCATATTCCACCCTTGGTTCAATGCTTGACAAATTCGACATGCAAGTAAAAAATGCTGAATTAATCAACGCAGTAAATACTTCCGAGATTGTTTCAAATGTTATCTCCACTCACCTTGTTCCAGACATTATGGGAAATCTTAGAGCATATGCAAGACAGAACTTCAGATGTACTGGTTGTGGGAAATCATTTCGTAGAATGCCACTCATCCAAACTTGTCTCTGTGGACACAAATTGATTCCTACAATTACAAGAGGCTCTGTTGAAAAATATCTCAAGCTCGCAAAAAGACTTGTAGAGAAATATGATGTAGGTGAATACCAAAAAGGAAGAATCCATGCCTTATCAGATGAAATAGAATTAGTATTTGGTAAGAGCAGAGGAGATCAATCACTTCTTACTGACTATGACTAAATTTATCTCAGTTTAACGTATTCGTAAGCGCCTAACTTATTATCAAAACAAAATTTTACTTTCTGGAAATCCTTTCTGAAAGATTTCACTTTAGAAAGTACCTTCTTTGGATCCTTTTTATCAATAACAACTTGTTTTATGAAAGATGCAATTTCCTCCATCTCGTTCTTTTTCATTCCAAGTCGTGTGATTTCAGAAACACCTAATCTGATCCCACCTGGATGAAAATAGTTTCTTCCTGCTTTGATATCGCCTGGGATAAGTTGTCTGTTTACTATAATGTTGGCTTTTTCTAAATTAGATTCTACTTTACCGCCATCAGAATAATCTAAAACATTTACTGCAATCTGATGTGATTCTGTAAACCCCCTACTTTCTCCTAATACTTTGAATCCTATATTGTTAAGAGCTTCTGCAAATGCCTTTGCATTTTTTATGACCTCTACCGCATAATCTTTTCCAAACTCTAAAGATTCTGCAAATGCCACAGCTTTCCCAGCCATATGATGGATGTGATGACTACTAGTAAGACCAGGAAATGTCGCTTTTTTAATTACTTCTTCATGTTTCTCAAAACCCAAAACTAAACCTCCTTGAGGCCCAAACAAAGTCTTATGAGTACTCATAGTCATAGTATCAGATCCCTCTCGTAAAGGATCTTGAAATTTACCGCCTGCAATCAATCCGGCAACATGTGCTGCATCATAATTGATATGTATATCATAACTTTTTAGAAAATCTGACAATTCTTTAACTGGATGTGGAAACAAAAACAATGAACCACCAAACATTGCCATTTTTGGAACTCGATTTTCTTTTTTAAGATCTTTCACTTTTTGTTTTGTCTTATCTATATCAATTGCCATTTCTTCTGCATCAAATGGATAGAATTCTATCTCTAATCCATGAACCAAACCTGCAGTTCCAGAATGCTCTTTTTTACCATGAGAAATATGTCCACCTGCAGGTATTGAAGGTGCCAACATTATATCACTTGGATTAGTAAAAGCCGAATATACTGCCAAATTTGCAACAACCCCTGAAATGGGCCTTACATCAGCAAATTTTGCTTTGAATAATTTTTTGGCTAGTTTCATGCATTCAAATTCAACATCATCAATGTACACGCAACCAGCATAGACTCGCTCTCCAGGCCATCCCTCGGCATATCTATTACCAAAATCAGAAATCATTGCCTCTCTAACAGCTGGACTGGGAATATTTTCACTTGCGATTAACGGAATTGAATTCTCAAACCATTTGTGATGCTCCTTTAATTTTGTAAAAATTTTATCATAAGATTCTTTATTTGCTGATTTGATCATATTCTGCAACTTAATTTTCCCAATTTAAAAACACCGATGTTGTATTGATTTCATACTTCTGATCTGGAAGGTATAAAAGGGGAATTGATGGTTTTTTCATCTATGGGTATGCAAGCTACATCAAAAGGTACAATGCCAGTTGTCCTACTAAAAGAGGGCGGTTCAGAAACTAAGGGTAGAGATGCCCAAAAGAATAATATCGCTGCAGCCAAAATTATTGCTGAAATTGTCCATACCAGCCTAGGTCCACGTGGCATGGATAAAATGCTGGTTGATTCCTTGGGTGATGTTACTATTACCAATGACGGTGCAACCATCTTAAAAGAAATTGATGTTCAACATCCAGCTGCAAAAATGCTAGTTGAAATTTCCAAAACTACCGATAATGAAGTAGGAGATGGTACCACCTCCGCAGTTATACTAGCAGGATCTTTGCTTTCACAAGCTGAATCATTAATAGATCAAGATGTACACCCAACAATAATAGTTGACGGTTATAGAAAAGCCGCACGAAAAGCAAAAGAATACCTTGAAAGCATCGCAGATAAAATTTCACCAAGTGATAAAACCATTTTAAATAAAGTTGCAAAAACTTCAATGCAAACCAAACTTGTAAGAAAAGACTCGGACCTCCTTGCTGATATCATTGTAAAATCAGTATTGGCTGTTGCTGAAAAGAATGGTGAAAATCATGACGTTGACATTGATGATATTAAAGTAGAAAAGAAAGCAGGAGGATCTATCAAAGATTCAATTATTATCCAAGGCATCGTTCTTGATAAAGAAATTGTTCATGGAGGAATGCCAAGAAGAATCAATGATGCCAAAATTGCATTAATTAACACTGCATTAGAAGTCAGTAAGACTGAAACTGATGCAAAAATTAACATTTCAAATCCCCAACAACTAAAGTCATTTCTAGATGAAGAAAACAGAATGTTAAAAACAATGGTTGATAAAGTAATTGGTTCTGGTGCAAATGTAGTTTTATGTCAAAAAGGACTTGATGACATGGCTCAGCACTATCTTGCAAAAGCAGGAATCATTGCTGTTAGAAGAATTAAAGAAAGTGACCTGACAAAATTAGCGAAAGCGACAGGTGCAAGAATAGTCACGAATCTTGATGATCTCTTTGAAAAGGATTTAGGAAGTGCCGAACTTGTTGAAGAAAGAAAAATTGAAGAAGATAAATGGGTATTCATTGAAGGATGTAAACATCCAAAATCTGTTACATTACTTTTACGCGGAGGTTCGCAAAGAGTAGTAGATGAAGTTGAACGTTCTGTTCATGATGCATTAATGGTAGTAAAAGATGTAATCTTAAAACCTGAAATTGTTGCAGGTGGAGGTGCTCCTGAAACATATGCTGCAACAAAAATTAGAAACTGGGCTAAATCTTTAGAGGGAAGAGAACAATTAGCCGCAGAGAAGTTTGCTGACGCATTAGAAGAAATCCCATTAACATTAGCTGAAAATGCCGGAATGGATCCAATTGACACACTAACACTTCTTCGTTCTAAACAGCAAAAAGGAGAAAAATGGACCGGAATTGACGTAATGAAAGCAAAGATTGCTAATATGAAATCTAGTGATATTATTGAACCACTTGCAGTTAAACTTCAAATTGTTTCTGCCGCCGCCGAAGCTGCATGCATGATTCTTAGAATAGATGATGTAATCGCTACTCAGAAATCTAGTGGAGGACCACCTGGTGGAGGAGAAGGAATGCCTGGAATGGGCGGAATGATGTAAATTATTTTAAATTTTTTCAAAAGTTTATTTGATTACTATTTTTACGAACAATATTGAGTAAAACAACATCAAAAATGCTTATTGGATTCAAATACGTTTACTTAATAGCATTTTTTGCATTACTAGCAGGATTTTTTCATCCAATTATTACAAATACAAGTTTCGATAGTGTGATTGGTGGGGTCTTGATATTATTCATAGGTCTTGCAGGTGGAGTCTTGTTGTACAAATCTGCAATATCTGAAAATAAAAGAATAATATTTCTAGGCGGAGGATTTGCTCTAATATCTATTTCATTATACTACATCTTTCAATTCACTGGAAGAGCCTAGACATCAAAATACATATAAAATTCATGTGGATGTGGCCTAATAGCTATTTCACGTTGATCTCTTCTTTCTAATTCTATAATTTTGTCAATTACATCATTAGTATAAATTGGGCTGAGGAATTTTCTGTCACTTTCAAGTTCATCTAATGCCTCGCCTAGGCTTTTTGGAAGAACCCCAATTCCCCTTTTAGCTCTATCTGATTTAGTCATTTTAAAAATATCATCACGAATTTGTTCTCCAGGGTCCATCTTCTTTTTTATTCCATCCATTCCTGCTGCTGTTACTGCAGCAAATACAAGATATGGATTTGAAGACGGATCAGGAGCTCTAAATTCTAGCCTTTTTAGATTTGAATATTGTTTTCCTTTAAGATGTTTTGGAACTCTCACAATGGCAGAACGATTTCCTGAACTCCATGCAATGTATGCTGGAGCTTCATATCCCGGAACCAGTCTATGATATGAATTGGTAGTGGGATTGCCAAACGCAGATAATGCCTTCGCATGATTAATTATTCCACCACAAAAATATCTTCCAACCTGACTTAATTCTATTTCATCATCCGGATCAAAAAACGCATTTTCCTTTCCTTTCCATAAACTAACATTAACATGCATTCCAGAACCTGCATCCATAGCAACTGGTTTTGGCATCATTGTTGCAACTTTTCCATATTTTTGCGCAACATTTTTGATTACATATTTGTAAGACTGTGCAGCATCTGCAGCATTTGTCATTTGATCATATTTAATATCTATCTCGCATTGTCCAGCAGTTGCAACTTCATGATGATGATTATCACATAATATTCCAAAATTTTGGTTGAGAATATTCACACATTCATTTCTATACGGTGTAAGTGTATCTGATGGTGTGCTTGGATAGTATCCTTCTTGTAGTCCCATTGGATATCCGTCTCCAGACTGGCTCCATGGAGCTTCTTTTGATTCAATTGAATATGATTGCCCTTTGTATGGTGTTAAAACATCCCAATGCACTTTGTCAAATACAAAAAACTCCACTTCTGGTCCCCATGTACTAAAATCAAAACCCTGAGTTTTGATAAATTCCTCTGCTTTTTGAGAAATTCCTCTTGGATCTCTTGATAGTCTCCCTCTGTTTTCTCCCCAATAGATATCACAAAGAAG
>JAGQHE010000065.1:799-5868 GCA_020431995.1 Candidatus Nitrosopumilus sp. | reverse complement strand
ATTGTTTGAAATTGAAAGGTATAGATCAATCTTTGAATCAAACCCTTTGCCTCTTAATTTTTCCACAACAGTACTTGGAATCAAACCTGAATCCTGTTTCCCTGTTTGCGATGGATCTCCTGCCAGTACTAGGATTCCTGAAAAACCTGCTGTGATGCATTTCTCTACGAAATCTAAAACCTCCTCTTCACTCTTGTCGCGAACTCTCAGACTCACAGTAATTGGCAAATTTGGAATTTTTTTTTTGATTATTTCCCCAACGCTAATCGGAGATACTCTTTGATGCCCAAGTACATTTTCAGTAATGTGAATCGCATCACATTTTTTTGAAACAGTCTTTATTTTCTCAACAAATTTCAGAATCGCTTCATCCGTATCTGCGTCAGGGAGAATCTTGGGAGGGTTTGCCTCGTACCTGATCGTCATGTTCTCATTTCTTTTGTCCGTGGTTAAAACCTTTGAATACTGAAACCCATATGGGATAGTAGGAAAGGAACAAAATGCATTTAGGCGAATTAAAATCAATGCTTTCAACTCCCATCAACCCTGACATCAAATTTGATAAAAAATATCGCCTGGCTTCAATACTCGTTGTAATTTACGGTGATGATCCGATAGTTGTGATGACTGAAAAGCCACAGGACATGAAATTTCATGCCGGTGAGATATCGTTCCCTGGCGGCAAACTAGATGAAGGCGATTTAGATCTTTTAGAAACTGCATTGCGAGAAACAAACGAAGAAATCGGATTGAATGTGACACGAGATCAAGTGATAGGTCAGCTAGAACCTGTCGTCACTCTGAACTCTGGTTTCTTAATACTGCCTTTTGTATCAATAGTGGACAAGATTCCGCCCCTCTCAGCCAACTGCGAGGTTGAAAAAATTTTCCATATTCCCTTGGAACCCTTTTTGAAAACTGGGACAAGGGATCCTGACCCTGCTCACAACATTATTCAAGAAATGTATACCTTTGAGTATCAAAACCAAATTGTCTGGGGGGCTTCAGCTAGAATCCTCAAACAGATTCAGAGTTGTCTGAAACCCTGAGATTCATTTAAAAAGAGCTTTCCGTGCCTGAAAATCTATGGCTGCTCGCAAGTCCTCGCCGAGAAAGATCCGTCTACTGAAAAAGACTAGACAAACTTCACCTGTGCCAGCTTGGATTATTCTCAAAACAAAAAGAAATGTCAGAACAAATCCAAAACGTAGGGCTTGGAGATCAACAGACGTGGAGGTTGGATAGATGTCTCAAGAATTAGAAAGAGTATATACGATTAACCTTGGAAAGGCATTGCTTTCACAATCCCAACATAGGGCAGTCCGAGCAATTAACATGATTAAAGAATTTGCTCGCCATCACATGAAAGTTGAAACTGTTAAAATTGAAGAAGAATTGGCTCATCTGATCTGGTCAAGAGGCGTAAGAAGCCCACCAAGAAAAGTCAGAGTAAGAATGAGCAAGACTGATGATGGTTTCATCCTTGTTTCTAGATATGAAGAAGCGGTAGAACCTAAAGATACCCCTGAGAAAAAATCCAAGGCAGAAAAACAATCTAAAGACGCGAAGAAAGAGACAGCTAAAGAAAACGCGAAGAAAGAGACAGCTAAAGAAAACGCGAAGAAAGAATAGTTATCTCCCAAAAATCATGCTTTTAAAAATAATCTTATTCAAGTTGGTACAAGTCTAGTTTGCAGTCAATACTACAATCTGGTGTGGACCAATCAAGTGTATTTTCACGCGGGATTGCTCCCAGTGGATCATAACCGTCAAATTTTGTCATACCTTGAATAGATGACAACATTACAACTTTGGACTCATCCGCAGCTGACGATGCGTCTATTTGTGAATTGCTCTCGTTTAGTATTCCTGCTGTGAGGTTGGTGATTGAGTTTAAGATTCCTACTGGAATGCTGTTTCCCCCAACTACGTACAAAATTGAGCGCTTGACTGAATTTGCCGATGTGTTTCCATATAGCATTTTCAGCGAGTCTCTCAATGAGTCCTCTATGTTCTGCCCGCCTTTGCTTGTCGTAATGATGCTCGTCTCGTCTGTCATATGTGATGAGCCTAATGATCCTATTACGTGCAAAACTGCAGAATTTGCGATATCATAGCATGCTTTTGGGCTCAGATCCGGGTTGCTTTCTAACAACGAATCATTATCAAGCACAACGGTGCATTGAGAGTTTTCCCTTATTCTCTTTAACGATATTCCTGAATTAAAAATCCTGTCTTTTTCATATCTGAAAGGCATGATTGCAAACGAAACCAGTCCGATGTTTGCCTCTTTACATATCTCTGATACTACCGGTGCCATGGCCGCGCCTGCTTTTCCAGCCAAGTTGCTAATCAGGATGATTGTTGAATAGCCTGAAATCCTTGATTTTATTTCGTCTGTAACGTTGTAAGTTGAGCCCCTGATTAATTGTACGGATGGATTGATTACCGAGCCTGTTGAAACATGGATGGATGGATTCTCAGTTGCACAATCTCTTGCATCATTACTGATTATTACGCAGTCAGAATTTAGGGAATTTTTTGCCCTAATTGCCAGTTTTGAGCCTACGCCGCCCAAACCTATGACCAAGACAGGCTCTTTAACTTGAAAACTCATTTCTGTTCTTATTTTCTAATTTGGATAAAAAACCTTCTTACGTTTTTTTAATCAAATCCTAGATCGAAAAAATTTAACTTGCGATCTTACCGATCAGTCTCTTTACGGTCGCATCCGTAATCTCGACTACGTGCGATTCGCCAATGCATACTTTGTCTCTGACGTATACAGGCTTGTAGGCATAGTTCCTGCCTTTGATGCCTTCGTCTGTCAGCTCGTCAAACAATACCCTGCCTTTCCATCCGATCCACTTTTTGTTACTCTCCATTGACAGTTTGCTGATCTGCTCAAAAATTATCCTGCTTCTTCGCTTGATTTCAGCAGCATCCAGTTGCTTACGTTCTGCAGCATCTGTGCCTGGTCTTGCACTGTACTTTGACAGGTTTACTACGTCAGGCCTTGTATCCTCAAGCAAAGCGACTGTTTTTTGAAAATCCTCCTCTGTCTCTGAAGGGAACCCTACTATGATGTCCGTTGAAATAGTAAATTGCCCAAAGCGACCTCTTATCTTCTTCACGATTTCCCTAAACGTTCCTGCTGTGTGACCGCGTTTCATATCGTGGAGAACTTTGTCGCTTCCGCATTGTACTGGAACATGCATGAATTTGAAGACTTTGGCATTGTCAAAAGATTCGATTAGGCTCTCCCTGATTCTTGGCATGTACATTGGATTCATCATGCCTACTCTGACCATGAAATTCTCTGGAATACTTACAACTGCGTTCACCAATGTTGGCAAGTCTGTCCCAATATCAAATCCGTAACATCCGTTGTCTGTGGATGTTAGCCACACCTCTTTGCACCCTTCTTTGATCTCTGTTTCGACCTGTCTTACAATGTCTCCTAATCTGTAACTTGAAAGATCTCCCTTGGATAACTTGGTCTGGCAAAATGTACATTCGCTCATACAACCGCTTGCAATCTCTACAATGCCTACTGCCGGATTTAGTCTGACTTTGGGCAGACCGACTTTTGACAAATCCGAGTCTTCTAGTGCTATTTGCTTTTTTCCGTTCATTGTTGAACTGATCACCTGAAGAGTTTTCCCTAATGAGTTGGGTCCTAAGAGGCTGGCCTCTTCTGAAAACTTCTCAACTGTATCTTTCTCTGCTTTGGGGAGGCATCCGGCAACAATTAGCGGCTTTGATTTTAATGACTTTATTCGATGCATCATCTTGTCTGCAGTTGAATCTTTGACAGAACATGTGACTATGATGTTTAGATCCGACTCTGATGAATTGTCAACCAGAGTATGGCCACCATTTAGAATCAGCCCTGAAATCATCTCCGAGTCTGCAAAGCTTGCAGAGCATCCGTAGGCTTCTACGAAAATCTTTGCCATAATTTATCCGAATAGAGAATCAATCTCTTTGTTACTCATTAGTTTCTTTGAAACGACGAGTTCCCTGATGGTCTTTCCGGTTTTTAATGATTCTTTGAAAAGCTCTGCTGACTTGAGGTATCCTATTTTTGGAGTTAACAGCGTTACAATTACTGGACTGTTTTCAATGTCTGCCCGTAATTTTTCTTTGTTTGCAGTTAGCCCGTCAATTAGGTTTGCAGAAAATATCGGTAAGAAATTCTTGAGCATGTCCGTTGATTCTAACATGCACTTTAGCATTCCGGGCAACATGACGTTTAGCTCAAACTGTCCGCCTTGCACTGCATAGGAAACCGCAGTATCGTTTCCGATGATGTTGAAGCAAATCATGTTCATGCATTCCGCCAAAGACGGGTTGACCTTTCCAGGCATGATGGATGAACCTGCATGCACTGCTGGAATTCCTAATTCTGCCAATCCTGCAATTGGACCTGACGCCATTAATCTGATATCGTTTGCAATCTTTCCGATTTCTAATGCCAGGTTTCGCAGATTCCCTGACAGGTTCCCAACTGCAAACTTGCTTTGCAAACCATGCTGCATGTCTCTTTCAGGTCTGAGTGGAATCTTTGAGATCTTCCCAAGCTCAGCAATGACGATTTTTCTGTAACCTTTTGGCGTGTTTGCACCTGTTCCTACCGCAGTACCGCCAAGCGCAATATTTTGTAACTCTTTCTGCGATGCAATGATTGCATCTCTTGCTTTAGTGATTGATGTTGCATAAGCTGCAAACTCGCTTCCTAGCGTTACTGGCAGCGCGTCCATCAGGTGGGTCCTGCCTATTTTCTTAAATGATGAAAACTCTTTTGCCTTTCTAGACAATGACTTTATCAGA
Source organism: Candidatus Nitrosopumilus sp. (assembly GCA_020431995.1). Classification (GTDB taxonomy): domain Archaea; phylum Thermoproteota; class Nitrososphaeria; order Nitrososphaerales; family Nitrosopumilaceae; genus Nitrosopumilus. Next base: position 1,035 of record JAGQHE010000065.1, on the reverse strand, counting down.
ATATCTATGGCAGGAATCGTTTCTCTCAGATTCATCAAAATTGCAACATGCATGGCAGTTGGATACGTGTCGTTACTTGACTGTGACATGTTGACATGATCGTTTGGATGCAAGAACTCATTCTGTCCTTTCTTTTTGTGTAAAATCTCTAGAGCCACATTTGCTATTACCTCGTTGGAGTTCATATTGAATGCAGTGCCTGCACCAGAGTTTATCATATCGACAACGAACTGATC
>JAGQHE010000065.1:0-673 GCA_020431995.1 Candidatus Nitrosopumilus sp. | reverse complement strand
GACTTTATCAGATTCTCGTGACTTTTGTTTCCTGTCACATGATACTGCTTGATTGCCCTACCTGTAAATGCACCATAGTATGCGTCTGCAGGAATTTTGACTTTGCCAAGCGAATCCTCGTCTAATCTAAATTTCATGATGGATTTGGTAGTTTCTTCCCCTTTATTCATTCCTTTTCGGATAATTTCATAGACTGACAATGGGAATTATTATATATGATTCGCTAGTCACCGTGCTTATGAATAAGCGCGTTAGTATGCTCTTTACTATTGCAGCGGTAGCTGTAATGGGAGCAACCTTATTCGGAAGCACATACACACAAACCCAGATTGGAGGACAATCACTTGACATCAACAAAATGGATGCCAATGTAATTGAACAAATCCACCAAATGGGCGGTTTACAGCTTGTAATGCCACAGGCATTCGCAGAAACTGATTGTGGTGCATTAGCAAAGACTGGACGCAACCTAGTTGAGTTCAATTTGACTGGTGAAAGTGTCAAACTTCCAATCATGGGAGGAAAAACTTACAATGCCATGACCTTTAGTGGACAAGTCCCAGGACCAACACTAAGAGTTACACAAGGTGACGTTGTAAAAATGACACTGACAATACCATCAGATGAAGTTACTGGTCACGGTAACGACATGCACGCATCACAAATGTCAGCA
>JAGQHE010000064.1 GCA_020431995.1 Candidatus Nitrosopumilus sp. | reverse complement strand
GATTCTTGTATGTGCTGTTGCCGGAATACGTGCTGCCTTCATAAATTATTATATGTGTTTCCAGTGGAAATGATAATTGAACAAGAAAGAGCTTGACAGGATGATCGCCGGGATGGGGCAGGAGGACTCTGTATTCTCAGACAAGTCCGCACTTGACACGTTTGGCGCATCTAGGATAATTGGCAGGGATGAGAAGGCCGTGGAGTTGGTAAGGGTGCTTCTGGGTTACAGGAAGGGGCTGGCCGTTCCGTTTGTGTCCGTATATGGGAGGAGCGGATGCGGCAAGTCCTCGGTTGTCAGGTTTGTATGCGACAACATTGATGATGTGAAATGCTGTTTTGTCAACCTGCGAAAAGCAAAGACCGTGTTTGGATGTGCCAATCTGGTACTGGCAGAACTTGGGGAGCCAAACGTGAAAAACGCCCAAGGGGTTGGTATCGCAACAGACAGGATTGGGGACGCTGTGGCAAAGTCTCTGGAAGCATCAGGAAAGAAGCTCTTTGTGCTGGTACTGGATGAGCTTGACGCGTTGTTTTTGGACAAGAGGGGAAGGCCATCTGACTTTGTCTACAATCTTGTGACACTTGAGGAGAAGCTTCGCAAGACAGGTCGCATGATGTGCATTGTCGGAATATCAAACAACGTGATGACGGAGTTTGATCTTGATGACAGGGTGCGCTCGAGAATCGGAACATCTGAAATCTTCTTTGAGGCATATTCAAAAAAAGACGTCCTTGGAATACTAAAAGACAGGGCAAGGAGGGCATTTTCTGAGAATGTTGACTCTGCGGTGTTGGAGTACTGCGCTGAGATGAGCTCGTCTGAACACGGGGATGCAAGACGCGCAGTTGACTTGCTGCGTACTGCGGCAGAAATTGCTGGCAGAAAGGCAGAGCGACTCTCAAAGACACATGTAGATCTTGCGTCAAAGCAGATGCAAAAAGACAGGGTAGGCCTGATCGTGTCCACTTCGTCATACCATTTCCGGGCTGCAGTGATGGCCCTTGCAAGGCTCACGTTCCTGTCCGGTGACTCGTGGCATTCGACATCGTCCGTGTACAAGCAGTACCGGATGATTTTGCGCAAAGAGGCAAAGCCCCTGACCTACAGGCGCGTATCTGAACTGCTAGTCGAGCTGCAAAACACCGGCATCGCAATGTCACAGACGGCATCAAGTGGAAGGCACGGGTACGGCACTCAGTACCGGCTTGCAGTATCCCCAGAATCCATCGGGATGGCAGTGGACCCGAACTGGTGGGAAAGCCTGATTGCACGCAAGGCGGAATTCGAGGCAGGCAATTCCCTGCATGGCCTTTTGGGGAATTTTGGAAGGAAGAATTATGGCCTTGCAGCACTTCAAAAGAGAAACAAGGAGATGCGCAGGGACAACTGGAGAAAGTTTTCCGGGCTTGACTGAGCGTGTCATTGTCTGCTGGTTCGAATCTGACTGGGAGCACGACATGCATGGGGTATAGATAAGAGACCATCATTTGACTTGCAATGAACATATGAATTAAAGTTATAATGAAAATTACAATAAAATGAAATTCTTGCAGTTAGGTGCAATCATCCAGATTTCTTTTCAAAGTCTCATAAAATGGATGGTGATATCCAGTATTCTTTTCAAATTCCTTTAAGATGTCTAGTCCTTTGTTATATGATATTTCAGCCTCGTCAATTCGGTTCATGTTTTTTAAGACTAGTCCGATATTGTTATGGTCATATGCTAATCCTATGATGTCTCCTAACTGTGTGTCAATCTCCAGCGCTCTGTTGTGAGAGTCCAAAGCATCCTGGTACCTGCCCATGTTTCTCAGG
>JAGQHE010000063.1 GCA_020431995.1 Candidatus Nitrosopumilus sp. | reverse complement strand
ACCCCTAAGACATCTGTTGGCAGCTATGATTTTGTGTTTGATGTATGTGCATCTCAGCCAATTGTTTCTCCCACCGTGCTTATCAGGTCTGATAGCGAGTCAAAACATTACGAGATACCCGAAACCATCTATTCCAATTCATGTGTGACTAGCGCTGTTGTTATCAAGGCTTCAAATCCTAGTTCCATCGTTGCAACCCTGCAAAGCAGGGATGATGTTTCTAAAACAATCCTAGCTCTTGCAGAAAAAATAGACTCACTTAGTATGCAGCTTCAAGATGCCAAAAAATTGTTTGGAAAAGAGAGCACTGACAACAACAGTCAGGTCAGTGCAAAGATAATTGATCTGAGAAAACAACTCAATGATGCAAGAGAAGACCTCCAAAGATTGTATTTTGTGCTATATGCTCCGCCTGAAAGTTCAAAAGTCTCTCTTCAGAAACTTTCTTTCTTGGGCTCTCCTATTGATGGTGAATCCGCAACCAAAATATCCGTGAGCCCCTCTATCTCGTCACCTAACTTGTATGATGTGTTTTTTGAGGCATGTGCTGGGACAAAACAGGTGAGATTGCCCGTAATAACAATCACGTCTGATTTCGAAAGCATTGATGTGAGGATGGGTGAAAAAATAGCTCCTGACACCTGCCAAATGAGCTCGGCTAAAATCACCGTAACTGATCCTGAAAGCATTTCTGTAAATCCTGCAGGAAACAACGACTCTTCTACTAAAGCAGATGATCTTGAAGTCATGATAAGCAGTCTTCAAAAACAACTCACGTCTGAAAAAGATCTTCTACGTGATCTTATTCATAACCCAAAAAGACCCGCAAATTTTGCTGAGCAACTATCAATCCACGTCGATAAAATTACCAAGTTGAGAAATGACGTGATTTCTGCAAAAGCTGAATTAAGCAAAATACTATATCTTACATACAAGTAACTTCGCTGTGGATGTTACAATACGGTTATGACTGAAGAAACAGAATCCAAGATTCAAGAGTCTGCACTCACGATCTCTGAGCTAATCTCCCATTTCAGAGAAAAGTGTAAAACTTGTGGTCATCACAGAATAATGCATAACCATTTGGGTGTGTGTGAGGGTGTCATGAACAAACCATGCACTTCTGGCTGTGATGTGTTTGATCCTGAATGACATGTGTTTGACTTATGCTGTTTCTAATTCTTTAATAGGATCTTTTCTGTATCTCATTCGTGGATCTGGAACACGGGAAAGAAAAAATTTATCCTCAGGGTTATGAGCCAGAAATAACTCTTGATTCTTCAGATGATGATACTAGAAATCAGCTGCTTGATTTTATTTTGAAATCTGGGCCCACTGAAGTTGTTGACACTGATTTGTTTACCGTCATGGCAAAACGACGTTCTACACGAAAATTCTCTGATAAACCAGTTGAAACAATAAAAATAGATAAAATTATTGCTGCTGCAGACACTGCCCCCACTGCAGGAAACTATCAGGGATTTGAGATCTTCTATGTAAAAAGCCCTGAAAAGAAAAAACTGCTTGTTGGCGCGTGTAACAATCAACCTTATGTCAATGCGCCAGTGGTGCTGATTTTCTGCAAAAATCCTTCTAGGGTAAAATTTGATTTTCCTGATTATGTCCTTGCAAAATTTGCTATACAGGATGCCACGCTTGCTGCAGGATATTCCCAACTTGCGTCGCAGGCCTTGGGATTAAGCTCCATTTGGATTGGAATGTTTGACGAGAAAAAAGTAATGGACGTGATTGGCACTGATCTTATTCCCTCGTCTGTACTTTGTATCGGGTATCCAGAACAAACAAAGTTCCCAAAACCAAGAAGAAATCTAAAAGATTTGGTACATGTGGTTTGGTAATCTGTCAAAACACCCATCTTTAAATAATCATGGATTGTTGTTTATTTCATGACTGATGCTTACGTAATGCTGAATTGTGAATTGGGGGCAGAATCTGAAATCATAGAACAATTGAAAGGATTAGATAACGTGGTTGATGTTTTTGAGACCATAGGGACTTACGACATGCTTGTAAAGCTTCAGGCAGAAAACTTTGAAAAGATCAGGGAAATTGTTTCTTGGAATATTCAAAAATTAAAAAATGTCCGTTCGACTGCAACTCTGATAAAAAAAGACAACTAAGCGCTGTATTCTAACAATACGCTTAATTTTGTTATTTGCAGCAAAAGTTTATTGAATGAAGATAAATCCAAATCATTAAAGAACCTTGAAAAGAAACTTGGCATACAACGAAAACAAGTATTCGAGGATTTAATTAAAGAAAAACTAAACAAGAAAAAATTAGATTATGATACTGTCTCTCTTATTCTTGAAGTTTTTGATAAATCAAAGTTTCAATGGCACCAAGAGCATTTTGATCTGTTTGACTCAAAACCCGGTGGTTTTAGAGGTAAAATGCTGCCGAAAAATAACCGAGAGTGTGTCATGTTGGGAGTGCGATTGGGAACTATGAGGAGCAAAATAATCTACAATCTGCGTGATGCCACACTCACAGAAAAACAACGTCAGGATATTGATGATTTGATCTGGAATTTCATTTGGTATTCATGGCAAGAAGCAAGAACCATCTATGATTATGACGCTAAAGAAAAATCTGGCCTTGATTTTGTTACTGAGTGAGAGCCTGACACTGCCTTTTTAATCTTTAATTAAGATTATGTCTTATCAGAGTTAAGTGACCTATAAAAAAAATGAGATTGAAAAAGTAATTGATGATATGATTGCAGGTGGAGATGAATTGGTGAATAATCTCAACGCGATCCTTCCGGACTCTTTAGCTGAGTCAATCACGATGTTTCATGAATCAAATGTCACAAATCTGAAGAAAATTAAAAAATTTCTTAACCAGTAACCGCTTTATGTTGATTGCTATGATTTCTACTATATCTTTTTTAATCATTGTTTGATAATTGTAATGTGGTTAGATCTAGAACTATATCTATTACTGTGAAAAAGAAAACTGGGGATGCGTTTGATAGTATTTTACAAATGCCCCCGAAAATGATGCCTGACGCAAAAATAACCGCTGATGGCTGGTGGTCGTTTAATGGTCCTCACGGACTATCTAGACTAAAATTCTATGAAAATAAGGCTCTTGGAATCTTGGACCATCAATATGTTGATGAAGAGTCTACTTGGAACGTGCCAATGCGCGTTATCTCAAATGGCGATTTTTCTGAAGTCGTGATAACATTGAACAAGCCTGATGAGATAACCGATGAACAATTTAATCAAAGAATGAATGAGCTTGGTGAAATGGTAAATATGATGAAAAACATCCTCGAATCTTAAAACTTAATTTTATCTTAGAATAAAAATAAAACAAATTCTGAAAACTATGTTGTGTCTGATGGATACAAATTTGTATTTTCTATTTTACATGTGTGAAAAACAAGTATGTTTTCACTAATCAAACATGTTCTTGTCTCTAGAAATCGCCCTGATTCTATTATTTTCAGATCCCAATATCGTGATGGCTGTAATTGCATATGCTTGGTTAGGACTCGCCACTTCACATGATCAATTATGAATCAAAACCTTGTAGACTTTGCATAACTATGGATGGCTATTCTTTAATACTATGGTGAAATAATCAAAAAAATGTCCCTTGATGATGAAAAGTTGATGGATTTTATGCATAAGGCCATTCATGATTTGGGTGCAACTGTAAGTGCTTCGCTTGTAGTCATTGGTGAAAAACTTGGCCTTTACAAGGCAATGGCAGGATTTGGCCCGATAACTGTTAAGAACTTTCAAAAAAGACAGGAGTGGCAGAACGATATGTTTCTGAATGGCTTAACAATCAAGCTGCAGGCGGGTATGTGGTTTATGATCCTCAAACCCAAACCTATCTTCTTCCAGACGAACACGCTGCATGCCTCGCTGATGAAAACAGCCCTACCTATCTGCCAGGAGATTTCCAATCTTTCACATCCATGGTCAAAGATGAACACAAAGTAACCGAGGCCTTCAAAAGCGGTACAGGTATTCGTTGGGGAGATCATCACTGTGATCTGTATGAGGGGGTAGAGAGATTTTTCAAGACGGGTTATCTTGCAAATCTTGTATCCGATTGGATCCCTGCCTTGAACGGTGTTGAGACAAAATTGAAATCCGGAATCAAGGTTGCTGACATTGGATGTGGCCATGGTGCATCCACTATAATTATGGCAAAAGAATACCCTGAATCCAAATTTGTTGGATTTGATTTTCACCCTGACTCGATAAATGTGGCAAGAAAAAGAGCGGAAGATGCGGGAGTAGAAAACAATGTGAAATTTGAAGTTGCAGAATCCACTGATTTCCCTGGAAAAGACTATGATTTTGTTACTGTGTTTGACGCGTTACATGACATGGGTGATCCTCATGGTGCTTCAAAACAAATTTTTGAGTCTATCAAATCCGACGGGTCTTGGATGATCGTGGAACCATTTGCGAGCGACAAGCCCGAAGAAAATCACAACCCCTTAGGCCGTCTATTTTATGGCGCATCAACCAGCGTATGTGTACCATGCTCGCTTGCAACAAAAGGACCAGGTCTAGGTGCTCAAGCAGGTCCTGCAAAAATAGAACAAGTTGTAAAAACGGGTGGTTTTACAAAGTTCAGGATCGCCACAAAGAATCCTTTTAACATTGTGTATGAAGTAAACCCCTAACACAGATTGATTTGTACGTGATACCTGTATCTTAGGTGTGTTTAGAATGACTCTGGATTCAGACGTGTCTGATCTTGTTCTTAATAGTTATAAAATAAAGATAATTATTTAAAAATATTTTGAACTCTGGGGATTTTTTTATCAGCGTATGCCTCATTTCATTCATCTTTATTCGCACTCATTGTCCGTAAAATATCTTCAATGCAAAGATTTCGTACTGTGATCTTTCTTATTGTTTGTCATTTTCGTCAAAATCTTTACTCTGATTTCTACTTGGACCGACCATGTCCTCAGGTTTTACTTTGCTGTCCCAATCCCCCCTGACTCCTTTTATCAATGCAATTATCCCCGATCCGATGAACATGATGACCATGCCGAAGAATGCTGCCTGATCAAATATCTTCAACGAACAGTTGATTTCTACCGGTGGCAGATCGTCTGCATATTCATAACAAGTGCCGAATTGAGACGATTCCAAAGTTGCAGCCTGATAATCATGACCGAATACCCCCAGCACCAAAAATCCTATAAACGTTAACACGATGCCTATCATGATAAATCTTGTATCGCTCATAATCTTTTTTCGGAATCTATCGTATTTACAGTTTAGTCTGATACGTTCTAGTGCTATCTCTCAAGCAGAATCTTGAGATTCACAAGTGACGCCTCATAAAAAGATCCCATAAATGCAAGAAAATCGGCAAATTCTTTTTCCGACATTTTTTTGCTATTGAAATATGATTTCCATGTTAACTCTGCCGTCTTTTTGGGTTTGGCTTTAACTGAAATGGTCGCAACATATGCTCTCAATGGCAAACCTTCAGTCGCGATATATGTGAAAGATTCGCCATTTTGCCATGCTACTATGTGCTCTTCTATCTGACTGTCGTCTTCAAAAGTTATCAGCCTAATTGCTCCTATGCCTCTTCTTTTTTTTGATAGATAGACTGTCTTTTTTACGTCTACTACCCATGTGGGCAATCCTGCAATGTCGCTGATCTTCCTCCAAACTCTGTCTTTTGATGCTTTAATGCTGATTGTTTTTTTTACTGTGCCTGTGTGAAACGATTTATCCCCAAGTTTTGCCATTTATCTGATTGGTATTCAATGAATTTTAAATTTTATCCGTACAACAATTTTTAATCCCCTGAGAGCAATGATATCAAATGGTCTTTGGATGGGGTAAAAAGAAAAATCAGGACCGAGAAGAACCAGAACTTCAGAATAAAGTGATTTCACTCTCAGACGTTCTTAAAATTGTGACTAAACTTTGCAAATTGCGAGAATCTCAAACATTATCCATGGTAAAAAACATACGCGATCAAACTTCTTCGTTAATTGAGGGTCTGATAAAAATTGGAGATGTTCTTGAAAAAGACGATCTAAATGTGGATGATGTTGACAAACATCTTGCTATTATCGTGGTTAGGGGTAAAAATCAGGTAATCGATGTCATTAAAAAGGACGTAACATCTCTGCCCAAAATTACCTCTATAGACGACGCAAAAAAACTGGATGTCACATTAAACCAAATCCTCAAAAAAGTCGGAGACGTTTTGGGAAGGCAGACCAGAGTAATTCATATTTTTGCAAAAAAATATGCTGCTCAATTAAAAGACAATCTTGAAGTTATGAATGCTAACCACTCTGAAATTCATAAAATACTGAGAAACTTTGATGTCACAACATCCACATCTGACAAGATTCTTGACATGTTAAATCAAATTGAAAACCTGAAGAATGACCGCGCTGAATGCACTAAAAAAATCATCGAATCTAAAGCTTCTATCCAGTCTTTGATGGAGAAAATCACATCCCTAGAAAAATCCATTGAACAGGTAAAATCCTCAAATGACTACAAATCATACCTTGATTTGAAAAATGAACTAAACCTGTTTTCCACCAAGAAATCCAAAATCAAAAATGAAATTGACTCGCAATTTACAAAAATTTCACGTCCTCTTAGTAGATATGAATATGCCTCTTCATTGGATAAGGATCAAAAAAATATTCTTTCTAAACTCGTTGGTGAGCCATTTGACGTACTGCTTCCTTCTAACAAGGACTCCATAATCATCATTCTCGAGAACGTTCGAAAAGGAGTCATTTCCGGAACGATTTCGGTAAAAGATATTGACAAGACATCTTTACAGATTACTGAGACTGAGGAATGTCTCGATACTTTCATAAATGATGTTTCGGAATTTTTTGAAAAATATGCCTTGATGAAAAATAAAATGGATTCTCTTCGACCTGCCAATTTGGATTCGCTTGAAAATGAATTGGAAAAAAGTATGTCCCTTAAGGATGATCTTGAAGTTAAATCTAGGATGATTCAAGAGGAAATCTCTGACGCTGACTCAAAAATCCCGCAACTCATATCTGAGATGGAGGAAAAATTAAAAAAATTGTCCAATACATCCTACACCGTCTTACCATCCTACAGTTAAATTGGTTTTAAACTAGATGATGATCATGCTCTTTAAAAAGAAAAACTTTGAACGAAAGATACTGCTTCAAAAAGACGTACTTGACAGCATCATATCTTACTGTCAAATGAAGCATCCTAACGAAGGAATCTTGATTTTAAAAGGCAAGTCAAAACATGGTGAAATTAAAATTGACGGGCTTGTGATTCCGCCTTTCAACTACAGCGGTCACACATTTGCAGGGTTTCCTCACTCGTTTCTACCTTTTGACATGAGCTATGTTGGAATCGTTCACTCTCATCCCAGTGGTTCCGCAGAACCATCTGTTACTGATCTGCACAATTTTTTTGGATTAGTTTCCTTGATTATCAAGTCTCCTTACAATGATGATTCTATTTTTGCATGGGACAGTGGCGGCAATCCCGTCCCTCTTTCTATAGTATGATGTTTCTAAAAATGCATCATTTGTTTAAAACAAAAACCCATTGCTGTGCGTTCTATGGATGTTGTTGCTAAATTGTCCCTGGCGCCTTACAATTGGTAAAATCCTAATGTTTGTGGATGGGCAGAAAACTGACAAAACTTTATAACCTTTTTCGAACAAATCCAACTGTCTTGAACCCACAGCTTAAAAGATACTATATTTTTTTAGGTGCATCACTAGTATTCAGTATTGGATTGCAGATAATCCTTGGTTATCTAGGGGTCCCATGGTTTATCAGCATAGGGCTTGTCATGGCAATTTTCATCATATTGCCAATGATAATGAGGAGACGGCAAATGAGTCGTATGGGAAACTATGGCGGTGATTCTGGAACAGGTGGTGGGTTCTTTGGAATGGGTACACAAGGCGGATCTGGTGGCGTACGTTACGTCTGTCTTGTTTGTAATAACAAACACAAAGGCGGTGCTTGTCCCCGATGCGGTTCCAAGATGCAACGTGCAGATTTCTAGATTAAAATGTCTCTTGATGATATTCGTAAAAAGGTAATCTTCCATAACTCTGTGGATGTTTGGATTGCAGCTTGTTCAGAGAAACACAGGAGCTGGACTGATCCTGAGGATTATAAAAAATTCATATCTTACTTGCTAAAAAACAATCTGAACCTTAAAGCGTTTAACCTGTGTGCCCATGAATCTGGAGCAACTGAAGAAGACAAGGTAAAGTTCGCTGAAATTTTATCCGAAACTAAAGATGATCCGAATTCGCTTACCTATACAATCAAACTAAGTGATTCTGCTTTGAGCCTAATTCGCAGTTATGATTTTTGATCATCTCTTTAATTTTGGATTTACAATTGCATCTAATGCGTTCCCCATGAATACAAAGGACAAACCTGTCATGGCAATCATTATTCCTGGCGGCATTATCCACCACCACAGCCCTCTTGCGGCTGCCCCAAACGTGTTTGCATCATGTAAAATCTGACCCCATGTCGGGAATGACGGATCTCCTAATCCTAGAAAACTAAGTCCTGCTTCTGTAGTGATTGCTGCAGGTACTGAAATTGCAATGCTTGCAAATGCGTATGGTAATAATTGAGGTATGATGTGTTTGAGGATTATTTTAGAACTTTTCTGACCCATCATATTTGCCGCATCAACGTATCCTCGAGTTTTGATTTGTAACGCCATGCTCCTTGCCACTTTGGCTATCCCAACCCATCCAAAAACCATCAAAAACACCACCATCAAAAATATGCTGTTACTGACTGTCACTGAAAGTATGATCAGGAATGGCAATGCCGGTAATGCGTAAATGACATCATTAAATCTCATCATCATCTCATCGGTTTTCTTACCCTTGTATCCTGCATACACTCCATAAACCAGTCCCATGGTTACTGACGCAATAGATACAACCAATCCTATAAACAATGCAAGAGGCGTCCCCCATAGAAGACCTATTGCCAAATCTCGTCTTAACTCGTCAGTTCCCATCATTCCAAATGCCTTCCCTCCGATGATCAGGCTTGATTCGCTAATCCTAGGCTTAGATTTTGCTCCGTACAAATCTATTGAAAAAATATAATTCCCTTTCAAAGATTCATTTGCTTGAGTTTTTGAAAAAACAATGTCTTCAGAAGGCAAATTGTCTAATGTGAACTTGAATCTGTCTGACTGCAATGATAAGTTTTTCTTTATAATCATGTCCGTTGAAAATATCCTTTCAGAATGCATGGTTTTTGAATCAGAATAAGGCAGCGACGTGGTCAGCAATTCAAGTCTAATGCCATCGGGTCTAATTACAGACATCTGCAATAATGGCGAGCCCTCATATTCTGATGAAAAGATGTAAATGAAATCGTCCGGAAAATCATCGTAGTTAAAACTAAATCCAAATCTATGCGAAGTGAGCGATACTTCATCTTGGTATGTGTTTTGTATATCGGGTTTCTCTAAAATCATATGTTCTGGAATTTTATCAATCATGAACATGTTTACCCAGACTGGAATCGCAATTTTTGGATATGAGATCCAACTTTTTGGGTTATTCCATTCCTGAAAAGTCTCAACAGGAATCGCAACGACTGTGATTATAGACACTGTCACAAGAATCATCAGGATACAAATTCCTGCAATCCCAATCTTGTTTTTGAAAAACTCCTCTTTTATCTCCAGAGACGTTATGTTGCTCATTGATTTGTCCTCACTCTGGGGTCAAAATACCCGTAGAGTAAATCCGCAATGAATATGCTGATCAAAAAGAAAACTGTAAGCATGTATGTGGCACCGATAATCACTGGCAAGTCCATTGCTGATATTGCTTCAAAGTACAATCTCCCCATGCCTGGCCAGTCAAACACTGCTTCTGTGATGATTGCTCCTCCAAGTGAACCTGACAAGCTCAGCGCCAGAATTGTGATGATTGGAGGCGCTGCATTTCTTAATGCATGCGTGTAGATTATTTTCTTCTGATTGACCCCGATTGTTCTTTTGGCTATGATGAAATCTTCTTGCATTATTCCTACCATGAAATTTCTTACCATGTATGCCCATGATCCAAACCCGATCATCACAATTGTGATTAATGGCAATATCATATGGTACAGCAAAGATCCAACATAGCCTGGATCTGATGATGGAATGTCTGGAGTCGCCCTTGCTGGAAATACTTGGTATGTAAATGCAAATAAGAAAATCATTAACATCCCTATCCACCATACTGGAAAACTGGAGCTGATTATTGCAAAACTTGAAGTGAGCCTGTCTATGATCGAGCCAACCCTGTTGCTGGATAAAGCCCCTAAAAAGATTCCAACTATGGATGTGATTGTTGTTGCTGTTGTAAAAAGCAAAACTGTTCTTGGCAATTTCTCAAATAATATGTCTTTGACATCTGATGAGCCTAAATCACTTGTAAGAAATGTGGCACGACCAAAATCAAGCAGCAATATTTTGTACATTGTGATGCCGATCCTTTGAGGAGAATACCATGGCTCGTCTAATCCTAAAACTTTGATTCTCTGGTCTATCTGCATCTGAACGAATGCCTCAAACTCTTCAACTGATGAAAAACTCTGCGCTACTGACGGATTCTCTGTAATTTCACTTCTTACTTGAAATACGATCCCCTGTGTCAGTATTGTGTCCATATTTGAACCTACGAGGGCGATCGTGATCAACAATGTGATCATTAATACTCCAAACATCGTTACCATTCTTGTGGCAACGTACATTTTCATGCCCAATAATCTCAGAATGTTGAATTACTTTATAACATAGGTGTTTTTCCCACAGTTTAATAACCTCATAATCTGCTTGACTTTTAGAAAGACATGTCGTTTGATAGAGAAAGAGAAATGTTTGACGCAAAATGCGGCGACTGTGGAAATGATTGTCAAATACCGTTCAGACCAAAAGATGACCGACCTGTTTATTGCAGGGAATGTTTCCAAAACCACAA
>JAGQHE010000062.1 GCA_020431995.1 Candidatus Nitrosopumilus sp. | reverse complement strand
AGCCAATCTCTCAAATACCAATCTGACCGGCGTTGATCTCTCAGGCGCAAACCTGTCCAATGCTAATCTTGATAACGCTGATCTTACGGGTGCAATATTGTACTGTTTAAATCATGAAATATGCCAATAGCCTTTTAGACGTTGTTTGCATTGGTATTTTTTCCTACATTATGAGCTGATAAACGCGGTTGGTTGAGACATCCTTGGTCAGCTGGAGTTAGCATCTATCTTTTGTCAATTATACAATTCTAACCAGTCTTCTTAACGAAACTAATTCTAACCCCAATAATTGGTAAATTTCTGAAAAAGTGGACCGGGAGGGAATTGAACCCTCGACATCCTCGTTGCGAACGAGGCATTATACCACTAAACCACCGGCCCTCAGACTATCTCTCTTAGATGTGCTTTTATTCATTTTCTCGAAAGTTGAGACTACGCATTAGCAAACCACGGCGTCAAAATTTGTTATATTGGTGCCAGAAATCAAAGAGAATTCTTATTAAAATCACATTTCCCACATATCTATTTACGATAAAACCTAGAATAAGCCATCAATCAAAAATTATAGTCAACCTTATCTTAACGAATAATAGACTGCAACGCACAAAATTCTTCGGATGACATATGACACTGTAATTGCTGATTCCCATGTTGTCCTCCCGAAAGGAATGGTGAACAAAAACATCCTAATTGATGAGGGAAAAATTGTTGGATTGACAAATAATATCCCTTCATGTGATAATAAAATCAATGGCACTGGATTGCTCTGTATTCCTGGTCCGATTGATACCCATGTTCACTATGGTGTTTATTCCCCAATTAATGAAGCTGCAAAAACCGAGTCACATGCTGCAGCCATTGGCGGAATAACTACAATGATGAGAATGCTCAGATTGAAAGATTCTTTCTCCAACTCATTACAAGCTCAGCTTGATGCAGCATCAGAAAACCATTATGTTGATTATGCAATTCATGCTTCTATTTTCAACACGAAGCAGATCAACGAGATGAATTACTGTGTTAAAAAAGGAATAACATCATTTAAAATTTACATGAATCTTGGTGGCGAAGTAGGGCATGTTTACATGGACATGCCTCCAAACTCTTCAAATCTTGTTGCAGCCCAAGTAAATGTCACTAATGAAATAGTCGAACAGACAGTAAAAACTGCAGCTTCACTTGGTTGCCCTGTTTTGGTCCATGCAGAAGACTACGAATCATGTGGATGTGGAATTAGAACTGCAAAAGAAAAAAATAAAGACGGATTGTCTGCCTGGTCTGAAAGCCGTTCTCCCGAATATGAGGCAAAGGCAATCAAAACCGTTTCAAAGTTTGGACGGGATCACAACTGTGTAATTTACTTTGTTCACATTGGATCAGAGCGTGCGTTGTTGCAAATTGAGGAGGAGAAGAAACTCGGAACAAAAATATTTGTAGAGACCTGTCCTCATTACCTGACACTGTCTTACGAAAAGCAAGAGGGATATCTTGCTAAGGTCATGCCTCCGATAAGAACAGAAAATGATCGTAAATCGGTCTGGACTGCTCTGTCTAAGAACCTTATTGACACAATAGGCACAGATCATGTTGCAAATCAACTCAAACTCAAGCTAGACGGAGGCAATGTGTGGGGCGCATTAGCAGGTTTTCCTGGGATTGGAACCGTGCTCCCAATATTGCTTAATGATGGAATTAATCAAAACAAGATCTCCCTTGAACAGTTAGTTAGATTTACTAGCCAAAATGCATCCAAAATTTTTGGAATGTATCCACAAAAAGGAACATTGGAAAAAAATTCAGATGCGGACATTACAATGATAGATTTAAAAAAAGAAAAAAAGGTAACTTCTGATCTGTTTGGAGGGTTCTCTGATTATGTTGTGTATGAAGGAAGAAATCTAAGAGGATGGCCTGTAAAAACAATTGTCCGAGGGGAGATAGTGGCAGAAGACTTTGAAGTTGTTGGAAAACCTGGGTATGGTAAACTAGTTGAGCGCACAATTGATCTTTATCCAAGATGATTTTCTTGATGAAAACGGATTTTACTTTCTGCGATTCCTTTTTATGATTATGTAATAATATCTGCACATTGAACAATAAACTTTCATTTCTTTTTGTAATGGTTTTTAGTATTTTTTTCAGTCCCATATTTTTTGAAAATTCTTTCGCTCTGCAAGAAATGTCTCCACACCAACAATGGAAAAAATTTGCAGATCCAGAGACACTAACCTGCAAACAAGGGTACTTGTTATTGCAAAAATCAAATGGGAACCCCTCATGTGTTTTACCGTCTACCTATCTGAAATTGATTCAAAGAGGATATGGGAACTATGACGCATCTATTATGAACAAACGTCCTGAAATGATGAATACTTTGATTCAAAGCATGACCTCAAGTCAAAGTATTATGTATAATTGGCACCAAATGATGCAGAAAAATTCCAGAATCACGATGGATGCTATGAATAATTGGGTATCTCAAATGAAGGACAACCCCGCATTGCTCAAAAACATGCTTGGTCCAATAACCAGTGATCCTAAACTACGTGAAAAAATGATTGACATAATGAAAAACCACCCCCAAATGGAAAATTCTCTTAAGATGAATTCACGATGGATGGATTCTGTACATCACCAAGTGATAAATCCTGAAACAGGTCAAGCCATGCATTTTGCATGTTCGTGGTGTCCTGATTACCAAATGCATGCAACTCAAAGTAATTACATGGAAACTGGATCAGATGGAATCATGACTATGATGCATGACATGTGGATAAATTCTGGAATAAGTCAGGACATGGATACAATGATGCTTCAAAACCCTTCTCATATGGCGCACATGTCCAAACAAATGATGGAGCCAATGGTTAACGCAGTTATGGATGATGAATATTTACGTCAACAAATGATAGATTTGATGCTAGAACATCAAGATTTTATGAATGCAATACGACATGCAAATATTGAAACAGAAAACTGATCTTTATAATTACAAAGATAATCTAAGGCGTTTTAATTGTGAAAAATGCAAGTAATAGAACAATATCTTCAATGTAATCTCTTCCAATTATGAATAAACAAACCGTTTCTCAATTTGCAGTCATATCAAGAATGATTGAGTTACTAGATGTGGAAAAATAGATTATTGTTGGATGTGTAGATAATACTTCTGTCTCTAGTTTTAAAGACTCCGTTAGGAATGGCTGAGATCAAAAATGACCATCATGTTTTGCTCCTCTAATAGGAAATTCTGGAAAAAGATAATTCCTCTGTAATTAATTAAACAAATTTTATTGCACCATAGCCTACCACAGATTCTGCATCACCTGCCACATCGCCACTTGTTGCATAACTGAGTAGTTCCCCTTTTGTTGCCCCTAGATTCTTACATGCAATGATTGCTGATGCCATTGCACCATAACCGCATGCAGTAACTCTTTTCTCTCTTAATACCTGATAAAACTCACCTACATTCATTTCTAAGATTGGCTCTATCAGTGCCCTGTCTTGTTGGTGCGCAAAGGAATTTTCCTCATAATGAGTAAAATCAGATGATGCAACAATAACCGCATTTTTCCTTTTCGCAATTTCAGATACTGCATTCCCAACATCCATCGCAATCTCCATATGCTGTGCTCGCAAAATTATTGGAAGAATTTGAAAATCATTTGGAAGTATTTCCTGCAACATCGGTATTTGTACTTCTAAGCTATGATCTTGAGAATGAGAATGCTCGTCAATTTCTATAAACCTTGATATTTCTGAAATTTGTTTTGCTGATTCTGAGTCCACCTGAACCATTCCTAAAGGCGTCTGCCACCATGCATCGACCATCGTGGCTGCATCTCTTCCGATGCCGAAATGATTTGGTCCAATAATTATCACAAGTTCTGGATTTTGAGACACAATTGATTTGTAAGAATGACATGCGGTAGGACCTGAATACACATATCCTGCATGGGGACAAATTATTCCAAATACTCTCTCGTCTGATAATGTGGTTCTGCTGCCAGGCCCGTATTTGTGATTCATGCAATTCCTTATCATGTTTTCCAAATCTTCTTTTCTTTCAGGATAAAACTGCCCTGCAACAACTGGTTCTCTAATCATCAACTTGCTTTACATGTTATTTTATAAAAAATCATCAGATAATTCTCATGATTTTTCCGCTTGGCGACTCTTCTTTGAAAATGATCCCTTGAAATTTTGAGATCTTGGTATCTCTGTCTTTCCATGCATTTTTTTCCAGTCCTGCTTTTTGGCATGTGTGTTCAAGAAACTCTTCTGTATTCCAGCCATATTCTGTTGGAACTTGAGGTAGCAGTAGGCCTGATGCATATTCCTTCTCTACGATCAATCCATCCGTTCCGACATTGATTTTTTTGAGGTATTCTGAAGGCTCATCAACCTTAATCTCAACAGGTGGAGTTAGAACCGTAACCTCGAAAATAATATTGTCAAGTTCATCAACAGTAACCTGGTTGAACCTTGTGTCATGAGTTGCAGCTGATATTGCAGCATCAATCAATCCCTCCGATAATTTCCTTACAGGGAGTGGATAACCAATACACCCTCTTAGTGCATCCCGTTTGTTTAATGTCACAAAAACTCCTGTGGCGAGATCAAATTTTGAATTAAATGTGTCATCATTAATCTTTGAGTTGTTTTCTAAAAATTCAGTCACGGCCCTTCTTGCTATCTTTACGAGTTCTACTCCGTCAGAGTCAGAAAGATCTTCATTTCCTTTCATACTGGTTAAATATGTAGAAACACAATAAAAAACATTGACTATACTTGGCAAAGAAGCAGAGCTATATGAAAAACTTCCAAATTACAAGGTCAGGTGCACAGCTTGTGCACGTTATTGTGAGATCGGCAAAGGCCAAATCGGTTTGTGTGGAATCCGAGGAAATGAAGGCGGCAAACTTCAGCTCTATGCATATGGAAAAGTAATTTCAGGACATGTTGATCCAATTGAGAAAAAACCACTTATTCATTATTATCCTGGTAGCAAAATCTATTCGATTGCAACTACTGGATGCAATTGGCTCTGCAGATATTGCCAAAATTCTGATATTAGTCAAAGACGGAAAGTAGAAGGAATTGACATGACTCCTGATGACGTTGCAAATACCGCGGTAAGATATGGTGCACATGGGATTGCATATACCTACAATGAGCCATCAATTTTCATTGAATTTGCACGTGATTGTGGAATTGCTGCAAGAAAAAAAGGTCTGTTCAATGTTTTTGTCTCAAATGGATATGATACTCCTGAATCAGTTTCAATGATGAATGAATTCCTTGATGGTATTACCGTTGATTTTAAAGGAAATGCAGAAAAAGAATTTATTAGAAAATTCATCGGAATTCCTGATCCACAGCCAATTTTTGACACTCTGTTGGAAATTCGTAATAAAACAAAAATCCATGTAGAGATTACTGACTTAATTGTTCCCAAAGTAGGAGATGATTTAGAGCATGCAAGGAAATTGTCAAAATTTGTTTATGATGAATTTGGACCTGAAATGCCAATTCATTTTTTGAGATTTCACCCTGATTACAAAATGATGGAGTATCCAAGTACTCCAGTTGAAACTTTGGAAAAACATTATCAGGTTGCAAAAGACGTGGGTTTGAAGTATGTGTATTTGGGAAATGTGCCTGGTCATAAATGGGAGCACACGTATTGCCCTGAATGCAATAACATAGTAGTGAACCGTTACGGGTTCAGTATTAGGGAATGGCACTTGGATAAGAAAAATTGCTGTAATTTTTGTGGGAATCGTATTCCTATCGAAGGAAAACTACAAGAGGGCTATAAGCAAGACCATTTTCAGTTTGTATCATGATTAGAATCCTGGAAGTTTAAATCTGATCATGTTGTGATTAATTCATGAAGCCTCAATCCTGTAGAAATTGTGGTAAGGAATTGTTCCAAAATCAAAGAATCTGCCCACGATGTGGACGAGATAGAGGAGAAGGCCAAGAATAACTTCATGAAATACTTTTCTAGATTATCTCAAATTTGCCGTTTTCCTTAGCTTTGTAAATCACATCTGGTTTTCTAAGAAATATGCCTGATTCTAGAACGCCTGCTGTTTGTTTAATTTTTTGGGTGAGCATCTTGGGATTTTTTATTGTCCCGAAATCACAATCTAAAACAATGTTGCCATTTTCTGTAAAGAATGGATAGCCCCTGTCAAGAGTTCGCAAATCTGCACTGCCCCCTAGTTTGTTTATGGAGTTAGTGACTGAATTTCTTGCAAGTGGGTGCACCTCTACTGGAACTTTAATCGTGAAATCTTTTACAAATTTTGTTTTATCTGCCAATACTACTATCTTCTTTGCAAGACTGAACAAAATATTCTCACGTAATAATGCGCCACCTCCGCCTTTGATGACGTGTTTTTGTGAATTAATCTGATCTGCACCATCAAAAACTACATCAATGTGATCCACCTGATCGGCCTCTACCAGTGTTATCCCTTCTTTCTCGGCAATCAATTTGATTTGTAATGATGTTGGCACTCCTATGACGTTGTAATTTTTTAACCTGATTAATTTTGCCAGTGACTTTACAAGTGCTGTGGCTGCCCTTCCACTTCCTAGTCCGATAATGTACCCGTCTTTAACAAATCTTAATGCATCACTTGATAATGCCATAATGGCATCATCGTATGTCACTTATTCTACCTCTGCTTGATCAAGCTTTGACAGAACTTTCATGATGTCTCCTTTGATCTTATCCAAATCGTCGGCATCATCATCAAAGTCATCATCAGATGTAACTGGTTTAGGTTTTTGCTGTTCCGGTTCTGGAAGTGCCTTGTGTTCATTGATCTTTGCTACCTCTTTGTTAATGTCTGGTTTAGTTTCAAGCGTTACTTCTGGTCTTGATGAGACTGACTGTATGATCTCAATCTTATCTTCAATTTTTTGTTCTGGTTGAATTACTTCTTGAACTATCTTGTCTTTTGGTTTGACTAATTCAGTCTGAATGATTCTTGGCTGTGGCATTGGTTTTATTTCTTCTTTTTCAAACAATGGATGTTTTGGGACCTTTCTTGAAATGTTTGTTAACGTAGTTAACTCGAAAGATTGTCTTGGCTTAGTTGGGGGAATTTCAATTGACTCCGTCCTTGCATTCGTTTTTTCAAAGTTAAATGAATCCTTGAATGTTTTTACCATATTTTGTTTTGGCTCTTGTTTTTTGATTTCCGGTTCTCTTATCTCCTGTTTTTGACTGTTTGATGTCAGTATCCTTGACGATATTTCGTATAGCCTGTCATCCAATTTTGACAATTTTTGATCCATCAAAGTAATCAAGCCATCCCCTACTGGACCCAAGTCTGGATGCATGCTGGCTTGTTCAAGTTTTTCTAATTTAGCTAAGACAATTCCCAGTTGATGCTGATACTTCAATAGCAATTTGTCTTTTTTAATTCTAGAGAATTCTGCATCTGTTTGGTATAATCTCGAAATTGTTTTAGTTAGTATGTCTTTTTCAATTTTAAGGGAACTGATCTGACTTTTGATGTGCGAACTGGCTCCCAGACTGAGTAATGGACTCTTGTCTTTAGGTATTTTTCTGACAGCCGCAGCTGTAGCAACACCTGCTAATGAACTAAGAATAAGAACAATTTCTTGCATCTATGTATACCATTTAATCCAGGAATACTTTCTGCGCTTGGCCTCTGGAAATCCACAACTTGCACATTGGTGATGACGCTTGTGAAGCGAGTTTTTACCACATCGTCTACATCTGATGTGGACTTTCTTTTTTGTAAAACCACCCATAGAAGTTGTGCCTTTAGTCATTCCAAATCACCTAATGTTGTGCAGGTGGAGGAGATATCATAACCACATTGTCTCCTCTGACTACAATAGTTCCTAGGCTTTTAGAATCGCCTTCAGCGGGGATTTCCTCTGAAGAATCGAGTAGCAGGTTCATGTGTTGGTCAAAACCAAGAAGGGTGCCTCTAATGGTTTTACTTCCTTTGAGCTTGATCAAAACAACTTGATCGATACTCTCATCCAATACTTTTACTGCCATATCAACGGACATTTATTTCACTTATTGACTTGGATATCAAGGGATTATATTAAATTTCCATTGGTGAAACTATGAGACATGCTCAGTAAGGCAAGTTTGACACTTTTTTGATAGATTTTCAACAATTTCAGCTAAGATCCGCTGCCCATCTTTTTTAGTAGCATTTGTAGGATCGCCCCAAATCCCATTTTTTGTTGCTTTTGGGAATGATTTGTTTGCCAATCTTCCGATTTTCTTGATTTCATGTGCTGACATTTTATCAGTGATTAATCCTTTTTCAGCTGATCTCATTTTGACATTTTTCGAGACTGCAAGCATTAATGATGTCTCTACAAATCCCGCATGATCGAACTCTCTTTTCATAAAATGCCAATATGATAACGAAACTACATTAATCCTGTTTTTTGAGATTTTCTTTAGTTTTATCCCTATATTCTTTATTGAATTCTGATTTCCATGATGACCGTTAAGTATGAAGACTGTTTTGATGTTATTTTCTAAAAGCGATAAACATAAATCGGTTAGAACAGCACGTAATGTTGGTTCCTTTATACTTAAATTAAAAAATGGTGAATGCTCAAATGAGACTCCGTAATTAAGAGTTGGAAGAAGAAGATATCTATTTCTTTCAGAGATTCTTTTTGATACTTCTGTTATAATGTCTGAGTCTGTCGATATGGGTAAATGTGGTCCATGCTGTTCAATTGACCCAACAGGAATCACCGCTATCTGTTTTTGCCTGGTTACTAATTCTCTAAGATTAGGATCAAACTGATTTTTAATTTCTACCATCTAATTCACTTATTTTATGTGAACCTTTCGCCAACGTACTTCTAGTTTGTTTTCTAGATGCATCTTCATTGCCTTGAGTAATGTGTCTGCCTCCAGTTTTTGTCCCTTTATCTTTATTTTTTCTAAAGTGTCATTTGGGTCTACTCTAAAAGAATCTTGGAAGATGATTGGTCCCTGATCCAAGTTTTCTGTAACATAGTGAGATGTAACGCCGACAATTTTTGTACCTCTTTCATAAGCTTGCGCATATGCCATAGCTCCTGGGAATGCTGGCAATAATGATGGATGGATGTTGATTATTCTATTTGGATATCTCCAAACAAAATTTGGGCTGAGTATTCGCATGTATCTTGCAAGTGAGATCAAATCTATATCGTATTTCTTACATATCTGAATAATTTTCTCTTCTGCCTTCTCTTGATTTTTTTCCTCTACTGTAACAAATGGAATCTTTGCTTTTTTTGCTAACGGTTCTAGGGTTTTTTCGGTGCCAATTATTACTGATATCTTTCCCTTTAGTGACTTTGCGTTGGCAATAATTGTTTGAAGGCAGAGTGGTTCTTTTGTTACTAGTATTGCAATATTTTTTTGTGAATTTGTTTCGTGATGTGTGCTGACATTCATTTTTTCTTTTTTAGCTAAGTTCTGAATCTCAGTATCGAATTTTTTTAAATCAGCATCTTTTAAAAAAGATACTTCTAGATACATTCCAAAAAGACCTTTGATGACATTCTGATTGACTTTCTCTATATTTCCACCTTTTGAAAATGCAAAATTTGTAAATGCGGCCACTATCCCTTCTTTATCTTTGCCAACCACTGTAATTCCAACCACTGTCTTTTTCATGATTTTTTGCTCATGATTTTCTCATTATTAATCATTCACAGAAATCAAGGTGGTGCGGGAGGTGGGATTTGAACCCACGAACTCCTGAGAGATAGGGTCCTAAGCCCTACGCCTTTGGCCAGGCTGGGCGACTCCCGCAATGAACGTGTCATTGAACACAAAGTTAACTGTTACGAGACAACAGCTAAATAACTAAAAAATAGTCTGACTGCCATTATTTTGAAAATTCAGTCTGTTGTTCTGGATTTAAAAATAATCTGTTATTCTTAGTACACCGTGCTTGAAACTGTTTGTTGGTTTTCGTATGTTAATTGACGACGTTACCAATCAACTGTTTCTTTAAGTTAATGTGCTAATTGCTCTAAAAAGTGATTATTTTTATGTTCCAAGAAAGTTCATCTCTGATTCTTGATCTGAAAATTCTTTGATTTAAAAAGAATGAATAAGTTATGCCATAAAGTGATTTTTAATATTTAGTTGAGTGTACTATTATAATCAAAATTAAATTTTCTTAAATTTTATGTCGTTATATCCACTCCTCACTTATATTGTCTAAAGACTATGTCATCTAATTTGTTATCTTAAACTAAACTCTTATTCAATACAAGAATCATTTTTCTGGATTATAGAAGAATGCTGTCTTTTAATGTATTGAGTGTTGTCAAATCGACATGTAAATAACTATTAGTTTACAAGATTGATGTTTACCGAACCATTTGTTTTCATGATCGTATTGAATCTCTTCTACATCTGATGTTTGATATACGACTGTAATTTTTAATCCCAATCATTTTGTTCTTGCACTTTTATCAATTGCATGAAAAATATATTTTCTGAATGATGGTTTGATCATTCTTAGTCTAAATGATCTAGACAAAGATTTTCACGTTTCATTCTCTGATCTACTGTCTTATGAATAATTCTCTTGTTCATACAAAAAATAATTTAGTTACATCAAGTATGGTTTAACGGTTATCTCTAATCTATCGGGCATAAAAAGAATGCATCTCTATTCCATCTTATCTCTCGCCTCATGTTCTGATTCAATTGAAGTTGAAAGTCATTCATCTTGATTTCTTTGAATATTTTGCTACATTTTTTCCAGTCTTTTTGTATCCATCCCGCTTAGTAATTAGTGAAATTTCTAAGATATTGATATCCAATATGCTAACAGAAGCAATTTAGATGATTGTAATGTGATAGATACACACAAATTTATCTATTTTTACATAATAACATGGCCAAATTTTTTGGAACTAATGGAATTCGTGGAATATTTTCTGAAGATTTAACTCTGGAATTTATTCATGATATGACTCTGGCTATGGGAACTTATTTTGATAAGGGTCCAATTTTGATTGGTTTTGATGGGAGAGACTCAAGTCCAGCCATATCAAAAGTTGTAAGTTCCGCCCTTAATTCAATAGGAATTGACTGCAATGTTGCAGGAATAGTTCCAACACCGTGTCTTGAATTTGCAGTAAAGACTTTGGGATATTCAGGCGGACTCATGATCACTGCATCACACAATCCTCCTCAATACAATGGAATTAAACCTGCTGCAAGTGATGGGGTAGAAATTCCACGAGAGGACGAATTAATTATTGAAGACATCTATGTAGAAAAAAAATGGCGAAAAAATTCTAAAAATCTGGGCATTACGGGAAAAGAAGATCGAGCGATTCAGACATATCTAAATGGAATTATATCTCAAATTGATTCTAAACTCGTAGAATCAAGAAATTTCAAAGTTGTTTTAGATTTAGGTAACGGTGCACAGGCAGTATCTGCACCTGATTTTTGTAAAATGGTAAATTGTGAAACATTTCTTGTAAATCAAAACATTGATGGAGCGTTTCCTGGACGTGGTTCAGAACCTACACCGCAAAATCTTTCTGAATTATCACGTGTTGTAATTGAAAACAATGCTGACGTAGGAATTGCATTTGATGGAGACGGTGACAGAAGTATTTTCTGTGATAACAATGGAAATATTTTAACTGGAGACAAATCTGCATTATTACTTACTCAACATATTCTACGGAAGAACCCGAACTCTTTAGTTGTCACGTGTCTGAACTCTGGCTCTAACATTGAAACTGTAGCTGATGAATTTAATTCCAAAGTTGTTCGTACTAAAGTTGGAAGTGTTGAGGTCTCACGAAAAATGGTTCCAACAAATGCGCTAATTGGATTTGAGGAAAATGGAGGATTCATGTATGGAAAACACAATCAAGTTAGAGACGGTTGTATGACTTTAGCATTGATGCTTGAACTTTTAGCAACTTCAAAAAAATCCCTCTCTGATGAAATCTCTCTTTTGCCTCCTTCTTTTACTACAAAAGACAAAGTATCGTGTTCTCCAGATAAAGTACCAAAATTAATCTCCGACCTAAAAAAGGAATTTCCAAATTCTGACACTACTGACGGCATCAAGATCATTATTGACTCTAAAAACTGGGTAATGGTTAGACCAAGTGGTACAGAACCTATTGTTAGAATTTATGCGGAAGCTGGTAGCCAGGAGAAATTAGATACTTTAATGTCAGAATTCCTTAAAAAAGTCAGAGACATTATTTCCAGATAACACTTTTAAAACCAAACACATCGACGTAAGGAATGGAGAATGAACCCCAAGGGTGACGAAATATGGGTAAAGCATATTATGTTAAATTTGAGACGCCAGAAGACCTCGTAAATCCAATCTTAGAGGCTGTTAGGGTAGCTTCTACCAGTGGCAAAGTCAAGAAAGGAACCAACGAAGCAACCAAAGCCATTGAACGTGGTACTAGTAAACTAATAGTTATTGCTGAGGATGTAGAGCCACCTGAAGTAGTAGCGCATCTTCCAATTCTATGTGAGGAACAAGGCGCAGCATATGCATTTGTTCCAAGCAAAACGGAGTTAGGCAAATCATTAGGTATCGATATTACTTCTGCCGCTGCAGCGATTTTGGATGCTGGTGATGCACAACATATTGTAGATCAAGTTGTATCAACCATTGCTAAAATTAAAGGTGGAAAGACTAGTCAATGAGCTCTACAACTGAAGAAGTAGTTCAATCTGAAATTATTCAAATTGTTGGACGAACCGGCATTGCTGGCGAGGTAATTCAAGTTAGAGTTAAAGTTCTTACTGGTAAGGATAAAGGAAGAATTCTTACAAGAAATGTCAAGGGTTCTGTAAGATTAGGAGAGATTCTAATGCTTAGAGAAACAGAGAGAGAAGCCAAGAAAATCAAATAGAGTGTGTAGTTGAATGAGTCTTTTAGTTAAACCCTGTAATTTTTGTGATAGACCTGTAGCTAAAGGCTCAGGTACTATGCTTGCTAAAAACGATGGAACTGTATTATGGTTCTGTTCAGCAAAATGTAAAAAAAACATGCTAGATCTTAAGCGTGATCCCAGAAAGCTAAAATGGACAAAAAAATACGTAAAGGGCGGAATTAAAAAGAAGTAAAATTGACTGAAAAATCGTTATTTATTGTAAAACCGGATGCAGTAGCTAGGAATCTAGTTGGAGAAGTCATATCAAGATTTGAAAGAAAGGGATTCAAACTTTTAAAACTAAAGATGTTTACATTCACTCAAGAACAAGCGGAGATCTTCTACGGTGTACACAAAGACAAACCCTTCTTCGGCGAACTGACATCGTTTATCACATCAGGACCAGTAGTCGCAGCTATTATTGAAGGAAACAATGCAATTGCAACTACTAGAATAATGATTGGCGCAACAAAATCATTCGAAGCTGCCCCTGGTTCAATTAGAGGTGACTTTGGATTGGGATTCAGTGAAAATATTATTCATGCATCGGATTCACAAGAAAGCTTTGACCATGAATCGAGGGTAGCATTTGAGTGATCTGATTTGCAAATTCGTCAGCCCATAGTGGCAGTTCTTGGTCATGTAGACTCTGGAAAAACGTCTCTTTTAGATAAAATCCGTGGTACTGGTGTTCAGGGTAGAGAAGCAGGTGGAATTACTCAACATATTGGAGCAAGCTTCCTTCCATCCGAGACAATCAAAGAAATGTGTGGTCCACTATACAAAAAACTTGAACAAGCAGAAAACAAGGTACCTGGACTTCTAGTGATAGACACTCCTGGACACGAAGTTTTTACAAACCTTCGTTCAAGAGGAGGTTCAGCTGCTGACATTGCTATATTAGTAATTGATGTTAATCGTGGATTTCAACCACAGACAAACGAGAGTCTAAAAATTTTGCAAAGTAGAAAAGTCCCATTTGTTGTTGCCTTAAACAAATGTGATCAAATTTCAGGATGGAGAAAATCTGAAACCAAATTCATTTCTCAAGCAATCAAAGAACAGGATGCGTCAATTCAAACCGATCTTGATCAAAAGATCTATGACGTTGTAGGAACTCTTTCAATTCTGGGATACCAATCAGAAGCATTTTATCGTGTTAAGGACTTTAAATCAGAAGTAGCCATAGTTCCAATATCTGCACGCTCCGGAGTTGGACTTCCAGAACTGCTTAGTGTTTTGGTTGGTCTTACCCAACAATATCTGAAACAAAGACTAGCCCAAGGAGAAAAAGATCCGCGTGGTATTATCTTGGAGGTAAATGATGAAGTAGGGTTGGGACCTACTGCAAATATAATCCTAATTGATGGAACAATAAAAAAAGAAAATAGCATTGTTGTAGCCAAAAGAGATTCTGTTTTGGTAATTAAACCAAAGGCAATACTTTTACCAAAACCTCTTGATGAAATGCGCGATCCTCGTGACAAATTCAAACCAGTTTCATCAGTAGATGCTGCAGCTGGACTCAAAATTGCATCATCTGATCTAGAAGGTGTACTTCCTGGGAGTACACTCTACATCGCATCAAATGACGCGGAGATTGAAAAATTTACCAAGCTCATAGAGACAGAAATGAAATCCGTATTCATTGACACTGAAACTGATGGAATAATTCTCAAATGTGACACCATTGGTTCCCTTGAAGCGATTGTTGAGATGCTCAGACGCTCACAAGTCCCAGTGGCAAAAGCTGATCTTGGTCCTGTAAATAGAAGAGACGTCATGGAGGCAAGAGCAATCAAAGAAAAAAATAGGCATCTTGGAATTATCTTGTCATTTAATGTCAAGGTATTGTCGGATGCAAGAGAAGAATCGGAAACCAGCCACGTCAAAGTGTTTGAAGATAAGGTGATCTATAGCCTGATTGACGACTATAACGCGTGGGTTGAGGCAGATACTGCAAATGAGGAGGATGCCATATTTGCAGAATTGACTCCTATTTCTAAATTCACATTTATGAAAGGGATGGTTTTTCGAAATAATAACCCTGCCGTATTTGGAGTTCGTATAGATGTTGGCACTCTGAAACACAAGATACCGTTTATGAACATGAATGGAAGAAAGATAGGAAATATTCATCAGCTTCAGCTTGATAAAAAAACAGTGTCTTCTGCAAAAGCAGGAGATGAGGTAGCATGCTCTGTTAAAGATGTTACAATTGGTAGACAAATTTTTGAAGAAGATGTATACTATACATTCCCACCATCACATGAAGCAAAAATAATTCTGAAGAAATTCATGCACAAACTTAGTTCTGAAGAGCAAGAAGTTTTTAACGATATAGTCAAAATTCAACGTGAAAAAGAGCCAATGTACGGTTACTAGATCGAATGTTTTTTGCAGATCATATGTATTCCAGGTGCACCAACTGCACCCACCATTCTGTCAATTATCTGTCCAGACTTGAACATGATAAACGTAGGAATCGACTGTACTGCAAATCTCATTGATATGTTCTGATTACTGTCTACATTGACTCTTGCAAATTTCACATTGGGGTATTTTTTTGAGATACTATCAAATACTGGATGCATAGATTTGCATGGGCCACACCACTCTGCCCAGAAATCCACTAAAGTTGGGTTTTCAGCAGATATGGTTTGATCAAAATTTGTCTCGTTCAAATCTATGACTCTTGGCTCATTTTTTGGTTTATCTTGTTGTTTAAGCATTTCCTCTAATTTTTTCTTCATAATTTTTTCAATTTCCGGGTCATCAGACAATGCATTCTGAATTTTTTTCCTTCTAAAAAATCTATATTCTAGATTGCTCATCAGCTGACTTCACAGGAATTGATTCAAATCTCCTCGAATTGCATATGGGACACTGATCAATGTATCTTGTAAAGCTTACAGAAGTATATGCGATACCGCAATCACCACAAATTCTAAGGTTTCGGCTTAGTTTTCCCACAATTGATTATAGACAAGTATTGTGATTAAAACCTAACTTTCAATTTTTTACCAAAATTGCCACCATGGCTTAACTGTTGGTTTTACCTCTGGCTTTGTTACTATTGTACATACACCATCAATCAGTTTTGTTCCAATTCCACAAATTCCAAATTTCTTTTCTTTTTCTTCTTTTGGCACTGTTTCTTTCGGTTCCTCTAGTCCGACTGCCTGGTAAA
>JAGQHE010000061.1 GCA_020431995.1 Candidatus Nitrosopumilus sp. | reverse complement strand
TCTTTTTAGATGGCTTTCTTTTGGCCGCAGTCTTTTTAGATGGCTTTCTAGGCTTACGTTTCTTTGCCAGGAAAGCCTGAAATTTTGAAGATGCTTTATCTAATGCAATTTTAGCAGATTCTTCTGCATTAATTTTTCTTTCCAACTCTTTCACAAGTTGTTCCGCAGATTTACGACTAGCAACCATTGTTTCGCGCAAAGTGGGTTTTGATTTAGATTGTTTTTGAATGGTCGAGGCGATTTTTGATTTTATATTTGAAAAGTTAGCTATTTCATCCGAGATTTTTTTTGTGGTTTTTTGCCTACTTTTGATTTCAGCGACAAGTTCTTCAATACGATCAGTTAATGAACGTAACCTGGCCTCAGCGTTTTGTTTTTCTTCAGGATTTTCAGCAAATTCAATTTCTTGCTGAATACTTTCAGCAGCCTCCTTTTCTCTAGCAAGACGTTCTTCGGCGGATGCCACTAGTCTTTCAACACTTTCCAGTTGAGATGTTTTTTGATTAAGTACTGTCGAGATATCCGATACGTTCTCTTTTTCAGAGTCTATTTTTTTCTCAAGTGATACAATGCCAGAAGCTAAACGTTTTTCAGCAGATCGGTATTTTTTTAGTTCTGCTTCTGCTTGCGCTCTTAACTTTGACGCTTCTTGTTTCTTTTTACGTAATTGAATTACTAATTTTTCTATTGATGCCAATGTTACAATGGTGATAAAAGACGCGATTAAGTTGTTAATATGTTCAGGATTTGACTTAGATGTAAAGAAAATTAACTAACTTTGATCGCAAAACCAGTTTTTTAAAAAATATTAGACAAAAGATTTCATAATATTCAATGAATTTCCACCCTAAAGATTTGCCAATATCAAACACATATGATCTAAAAGATGAAAAAGAAGCATCAGAAGCAGTGGAAGAAATGGTAAAACTAGGTTTCAGCGACAAAAAAGGATTCAGAGTGTTATTTCCAAAAGAATCAAGAACTGCAAAAAGAATCGGATATACAATAACAACCGGAGTAACACATGGACTCAAACAAAAAAAAGAAGTTCCAGACATAAGATATTGGACATACCATCATGACGATGATCACTATGCAATAGTATTGATAGGTAATGATGCGTTAAGTGAGCTAGGCTTTTGATTTGTCAAAAATTTTGTAGAGTTTTGTTCTTTTTGCCATAACGCCTGCAAGCATCACACCTACCACAGCTCCTCCGATGACATCCATTGGATAGTGTTGTAAGACATAGATCCTGCTAATTGAAATCATCACAGGATAAACAAACAACAGATAGGCCCCTCGTGGAAATCGCTCTGAGAGAGCATACCCTAGTATGATTGCAAATATCATAGATCTTGCAGCATGGCCAGAAGGATATGATGCGTTAAAGCCACCCTCGCAGAACAAGGCAAAGGTGTCTTTGCTTATTGGTACTGGAAACGGTGCGCCGCCATAATCAAGATCAGGTCGATCCCTATCAACGCCACATTTGATGTATCCTGTAAGTAATGTAGAGATCACAATTAGTATCATCAAAGTAATCCCAACCCTTCGGGTTTTTGGGATTATTAACATTAAAATCCCAAATCCCAACATCCACAAAACTTCACCACTTTCTGTGACATACTGCATGATTAGATCAATTGTCGGTTCTCCAACATTTTGGGAAAAAAACAAGATGACGTTTTGATCAAAACTTTCAGTTATTCCAAAGTAAACAAATGCAGTAAGGATCAGAAACAAAATTGTCAACAGAACAAAAGAACGTGATCTGATATCAAAAATCCAGTTTTGCAATAAATTAAACCTCAGGCATACATCTTTTAATTTTTGTCAGTAGATAAGTTTTGTAGAGACTATTAGGTCAAGAAAAAGATTAGCGAGGACAATCTAGATCGCCTCAAAGAATTTAACCAAGTAAATAATAGAAAAATCGTGAAGGTACTCACATTAGACGATTTTGACCTTAAGGGCAAGACAGTTTTCTTGAGAGTGGACATGAACTGTCCAATAGATCCAGATACAATGGAGATTATGGGTACCAAAAGAATCGAGGAAGCGATCGAGACACTTACAGCATTAAAAGATGCCAAAGTGGTTGTTGCATCACACCAAGGAAGAGTTGGAAATAATGATTATACAGGAATGGACAAACATGCCAAAGTTCTTGGAAAATTAATGAACAGGGAGATAAAATATGTAGAAGATGTGATCGGAGAAGCTGCACAGAACGCAATTAAAAATTTAGAAAATGGGGATATTTTACTTTTGGACAATCTGCGATTATGTGCCGAAGAAAACTATGAATTCACACCTGAAAACGCAGCAAAAACAATCATGGTTTCCAGATTATCCAAATTGTTTGATCTTTGCATATTAGATTCATTTCCAAGTGCACACAGATCACATCCGTCAATAGTTGGATTTCCACAAGTCATACCGGCTTGTGCAGGAAAGATTGTTGAAAGAGAAGTTAGAAACCTAGATAAGATAATGACAATAGCCAAGGCTCCGCATGTGATTGTTCTTGGAGGTTCTAAGGTTCCAGATAGGCTAGAGGCAATAAAATTATTGATCAAAAACGGTCGTGCTGATCATGTGCTGTTAACAGGACTTATAGGCAATGTGTTTATGCGCGCGCAAGCCAGAATAAAATCACCTCTCGGAATCAAGCGAGAAGATGAAGTGGTAGCAAAAGCTCATGCCCTCATAGGAGAATACCCAGATGTGTTTGCAACGCCAGTAGATATTGCAATAGACAAAGATGGGCAGAGAGTAGAAATGGACGTAAGAGAGATGGGCAAAGGAGACAAGATTTTTGATCTAGGTCCAAAGACGGTAGAATATTATTCAAGATTGATTGCAGGTGCAGGAACGGTGTTTATCAGTGGACCTGCAGGATTCTTTGAAAAGAAGGAATTCAGTTACGGAACAAACGCATTGCTTGAGGCAGTTGCAAATTCCATGGCAACAACGATTGTGAGTGGGGGGCATTTGACAACAGCATTGAAGCAGCTAGGATTGGCAGATAAGATTGAACATATAAGCACTGCAGGTGGGGCTTTAGTACTCTACCTCACAGGAGAAAAGCTGCCTATGATCAAAGCACTTGAAGATGCAGCAATAAAATACCGAACTAAATAGATGAATTGCAGGAAGGGTTGACACAAACTCGATCTTCAGAGGATCCCAGATAGGCATCTTGGCCACATGCAGCACATCGTGCTTTTTCAATAAGATCAAATAGCTTCAGATACATCGTAGTGAAGTTCTGCCCTATATTTCGGACAAGGCCGGAATCACAGATTTCATGAAAAAAGGGTTCAGCATCATCGATGGTCCAGGAAGGGTCAATGTCACCATTTTTCTTAAGGATTTCAAAGACATCATCATTTGTAAAGTTGACATTAATGTCGTTGAATTTTTCAAAAATTATTTTGCGTATCTGGAATGCGATTGGAGTCGTAGGAGAAAAACCACTCATATTAGTACAGATTTGCTGCCTCTTCTTTTAGTGTATCCAGATCCTGGGTATTTTCAAGATGCTCTCCAATATAGGCATAAAGAGCAGATTTGAGTACTTTGAGAGAAAGCAAAGCGCATTTTATTCGGACTGCCTGAAGATGTTCAAGCCCTAGTTCGCTTAACACGTCATTTTTGTCAATGGCTCTTGCCTCATCAAGTGTCTTGCCTTTTGTGATTTCTGTCAGAACTGAGGAACATGCCATGCAAATTGCACAGCCTCTTCCATGAAATTTGATATCTGTGACTTTGTCATCATCAATTTTCATATCAATGTCTATACTATCACCACACAGGGGGTTGGAGTCATGAAATGTTACATCATGATCGTCTATTTTCCCGTAATTGGCAGGATTTCTAGAATAATCGACAATCATTTCATGATAAATGTCCGCATTACTGCTCATAGTTTAAACACCTTTGCCACAGTATTTAATGAATTTACTAGAATATCAATGTCTTCCTTAGTATTGTAAATGTAAAAGCTAGCTCTAGATGTTGCAGCTACATTTAGTCTTTCCATCAGTACCTGTGCACAATGATGTCCAGATCTAACTGCAATCCCCTCTTCATCAATGATTTGAGCAACATCATGAGGATGAACGTCTGCAAAATTAAATGAGATCACACCTCCACGTTTTGACATATCTTTTGTTCCATAGATATGCAAACCTTTGACTTTGGATAGAGCATCCATGGCATATTTTGTTAATTCAACTTCATGCTCTCGTACATTATCCATCCCAATTTTGGTAAGATAGTCAATCGCAGCGCCAAATCCTATCACATCTGCAATGTTCGGAGTACCAGCTTCGAATTTGTAGGGCAGATCATTCCATGTCGTCTCATATTTGTGAACTTCTCGAATCATATCGCCACCGCCATGGAAAGGCACCATAGTTTCCAATACAGGTTGTTTAACCCACAGGACGCCAATCCCAGTAGGCCCTAACATTTTATGGCCAGAAAATGCAAAAAAATCACATCCTAATTTTTCAATATCAACTTTCATGTGAGGAACTGCCTGAGCGCCATCAATGAGGGTAAGAACACCTGCTGTCTTGCATTTTTCAATAATTTTTTGAGCGTCAGTTATAGTCCCTAGGACGTTTGACATCAGACTGAATGTTACAAGTTTGACCTTGCCAGTTGCAAGAAACTTGTCAAGATCATCTAAGATTAACTCACCATCATCATCCATTCGGATGTATTCCAATTTAGCATGTTTCTCTTGAGTGAGAAGTTGCCAAGGTACAATGTTACTGTGATGCTCGTATTCCGTAGTGACGATGATGTCACCTTCGTGGATGTGTGGTCTGCCCCATGCATATGCAACCAAGTTAATTGCTTCGGTAGTGCCCCTAACAAAGATGATTTCTTGGCGATGTTTTACATTAACGAAACTTGCAATTTTATCCCGAGTTGACTCATATGCTTCAGTTGATTCTTCAGCAAGTGCATAAACAGCACGATGAATGTTTGCATTATGGTTTCGATAATAATCAGTAATTGTGTCAATTACTTGGTTTGGTTTTTGAGTAGTAGAAGCATTGTCAAGATAAACAAGTGGCTTGTTGTCTCTGACAGTTCTTTTCAGAATTGGAAAGTCTTGTCTCAGATTTTCAAACAATGATTCTGTGCTTTGCAATTTTTAAACCTCCACATAAATTTCGTTGCCGTCTATTTTAGTATTGTATACAGCAAGAGGGATTTCCGCAGGAAGATTTTGTGGTTTGCCATCCTCCAAATTAAAAACAGACAGGTGTAAGGGGCATCGTACGCCTTCTTCACTTAGGAATCCAGTGGAAAGGTCAGCGTCAGCATGAGTGCAAATCAGATCGGTGGCATGGATTTTCCCCTTGAGATTTGCCAAAAGTATTTTCTTTGTACCGTGAACAAATCCAAAAAGATGACCTTCTTTTACTTGATCCACAGTACAAGCTTTAACCCATTCAGACAGAATTATCACCTATACTTGTAGTGTTGCTCAATTTCAGAATCTTCATTGTAGCGTGTTTCTTCAATTTCAACAAACTTTGCCAACTCGGCGTCAGTATTAATCGTGAGTTCTCTGTTTTCCCATTTTGATTCAATAAGATATGCAATCCAGGCCCTAACTTGAAAGGACATTTTTCTTGAAAGAGGTTCCAAGAACCCTTCAACGATTGTTCTTTCAGCTTCTTCTTGACTAAGGCATCTAGTTTTAAGATAGAAAATTTGCTCTTCATCAATCTGTGCAACAGATGCGGAGTGTGTTGCTTTTACATCATTAGTAAAAATCTCCAATCCAGGAATAGCATCGGATTTTGCGTCTTTATCTAGGAGAATCGAACGGCCAGACAAAAAAGAATTTGATTTTGAGGCATTCTCTTTAATCCGAATCATTCCTTTGAAGAGGGATTTGGATTTGTTTCTAAGAATTGATTTTTCTACAACCCTGGCTTCAGTAGACGGGCTCTCATGGTTCACATTAGTTTGAATGTCAAAGGACTGCTCATTATTTCCAAATATGACCTCAGAGTCATTAGAGGATGCGCCAGTGCCATTAAGGAAATACTCAATTTTGTATCTAGACAGCATAGAACCAAAAAGTCCTGAATACCAATTGACTTTGGCATCTTGTGCCAAATTGGTTCTTCTCGTGGAAAAGGCCACAGCACGTTGGTCCAACATTTGCAAAGTAGTGATATCCAATTGAGCATTTGCTGCAAGGTTAGTGTTTAACAATTCAAGATATGCCTGCTGTGCTTCAATGTGAGGAGAGTACAATTCTTGGACGATCGCAGCTTTGCTACTTTCATCTGCAAATATTATGTTCCTAGAAATTACAGAATGCCCATCATCAGACAGGCAAGTCAAGAAATAGATTGGGTTATCCAGTGTCAGATTGCGTGGAAGGTGAACAAAGATACCAGAATTAAATGCCGCATTATTTAATGCCGTGAATTTGTCATCTTTTGGATTTGATGCATCCAGTGCTTTTTTTACAAGTTCAGGGTTATTTTTAATTGCATCAGATATTGAAGAGATTACCAGTCCCTTGGATTTTAAATCATCAGACACATGAATTCTGTGAATGTTGGTCCCGATTTGAATAACGCACGTCTCATTTTGTAACTCGCCAAGTCTTTTTTTAAGAAAATCAGGAATTGTTTCTGTTGTAGATGTTGAGAGGGACACCTTTTCCGGATCCATTTTTTTTGCATCAGTGTACTTGTTGTAAAGGGGTGATGTCTCGATCGGCATGCTGCCATATACAGATAGAGAACTCTTTCTGTAGTCTTTGAGCCAATCAGGTTCGTTTCTTGATAAGGAGATCTTATCGATGTGAGTTGTGCTAAGTTTTGAGAGAATTTCTTGAGACATGATTAATCAAAATAAAATCAGGTGGGCTATCCCACAGAGTCGTCCATCTCTAGCTTGATGAGTCGATTTAGTTCAACAGCGTATTCCATTGGCAGTTCTTTTGTAAATGGCTCCATGAACCCATTGACAATTAGCGATAGTGCCTCTTCCTCACTGAATCCTCTAGTCATAAGATAGAAAATCTGTTCGTCTCCAATTTTTCCAACGGTTGCCTCGTGAGTGATTGTTGCATCTTCCTGATTGATTTCCATATATGGATAAGTGTCAGTTTTTGACGTGTCATCTAAGAGCAAGGCATCGCACCTCACAGTAGACTTCACGTTTGTAGCACCTTTTGCCACATGTAGCATTCCCCTATAAGTGGAACGTCCATCCAATCGACTTACTGACTTGGATGTAACTTTAGAGGTGGTATTAGGTGCAAGGTGAACCATCTTGGCTCCGGTATCTTGATGTTGGCCTTTACCAGCAAAAGCAATAGAGAGTGTCTCACCATAGGCTCTCTCGCCCATAAGATAGACTCCAGGGTATTTCATGGTCAGTTTACTTCCGATGTTTCCATCAATCCACTCTACTGTTGCGCCTTCATATGCATAAGCACGCTTTGTCACAAGATTGTAAACGTCATTACTCCAATTCTGAATTGTAGTGTATCTTAGCCTTGCATCTTTGAGCGCAACAAGCTCTACAACCGCAGAGTGAAGGGATTCCGAAGAATACACAGGAGCAGTACATCCTTCGATATAATGGACTTCTGCGCCTTCATCTACAATGATCAATGTTCTTTCAAACTGACCAATGTTTTCGGCGTTAATTCTAAAGTATGCTTGAAGTGGCATGTCAACTTTGACACCTGGTGGAACATAGATAAACGAGCCACCACTCCAGACTGCGCTGTTAAGTGCAGCAAATTTGTTATCCTCTGGAGGGATAATTTTGCCAAAGTATTTTTTGAACAATTCCGGATGTTCATGCAGTGCTGCATCAGTGTCTAAGAAGAGAACACCCTGTTTTGCCAAGTCTTCCCTAAGACTGTGATATACGACTTCAGACTCATATTGTGCTCCCACCCCTGCCAAAAATTTCTTTTCAGCCTCAGGAATTCCTAGTTTATCAAATGTATTTTTGACGTTTTCTGGAACGTCATCCCAACTTTTTTCTACTTTGTCAGATGCTTTTGCATAATAGTAGATGTTTTGGAAATCAATAACGCTGAGATCACCGCCCCATGTAGGCATTGGTTTTTGCATAAAAATTTCATAAGAACGCAATCTAAAGTCAAGCATCCACTGCGGCTCATTTTTCATCTTGCTAATGCTAGTTACAGTTTCCTTAGACAAGCCTTTCTTGCTAAGATGAACATACAGCTCAGTGGAATCTTTAAAATCATATTTCGAATAATCCATATCCAGATTTTCAGTTGTCATGCTTTCCATAACCCCGTTATATTATAAATACATGAGGAAAAATAGGCACAGCTAAATAGCTATAGCTAAGATGCAGGATTCGGTATCAAAAAGACATATTAATTTTCAAGAAGCGTGAGATGCTCGCATCAACCAATCATCTTTTTGCATAATGTGATATTTCCAAGGGTTCCCAGGTCCATCATGTTACAGTATTGGGATTGGCATCCAGAATCTTCAAAAAACGTTTTATCGATTAGGTTTTGCCATACCATCACATAAGCATCAGAGATGAAATTTGAAATAATTTCTGAGTCAGGGCAATCTGAGATATAAAAATCGGAAAGACAAACGTGCAACATAAATTCAGACTAGCGAAATATGTGCCAGTCCATCATGCGCATATAATCTAATTACCACGTACTAATACACGGCAATTGGGTTGATTTAATCATGGAAAAACCGCATTTTAGCCAATACGCTGATTCGCAGATACAACTTGTAGATCAAAACACGTCAGAATCTAAAACTATGACAAAGAGGTATCAGATGGTTGCAAAATATGATGATCATTTAGTCATATTAGAAACCGATCCTCACCCAAATCATGTCAGAAAGATAATAAAAATAGAGACCTGATCTTCTAGGATAAGTTTGAACAGTGATTTAAAAATAAAAGACGTCTTGAGTTAATTGAAAAATATTCTTTTTTGTAATTATGAGCCATCAAATAAAAGAGATGCACTTTTGCCATACTTCCGCGTCATATAGGATTCGCATTGCAGGTAATTGTAATGTTAAGTCAACATACGGATATGAGTCGTATATGTCATCACATATCTAATAAATTACCGTTTTCATATAGTATGTTTCTAAATATTATGTGATGCTCTTATAGCACAGGGCTGTCACCAACATACCTCAATCGGTTTTGGTCTTAAGCCAAGTTTTTCTAACATAACAATCAAATGAAAGTCAGGTTTATTTTGGCATAGTCAAGTTTCCTAGAACAAAATCACATGAAGTTTAGGATTAACAGTACATACCAAATCATACGAATTATTCAGAATCTATATAGTTAAAGATTTTATCATTATTTGGTCATCATGATGCAATGAATAACAAACATAACGTAAAGAGGAAAAGATACCAAATTGTAGAAACACGCGAAGACTGCATGATACTAATGGAGACGGATGCGCACCAAAGCGACTTTGCAAGAAGAATCATAGTGGAATATGATTCAGGCTCCCAATCATAAGATAAACTAGTCAATATTCAACATTCATGAGAATCAATCAGGTTGAGATGAGGATTAATCATACTAGCGATCATGCAGTTAATTCAGCACTGCAAGGTTACGTCTAGAAAAAAGGAATTCGGTTTTCAAGAATCAATTACGCTCAAAGTCTTTTTATGTCATTAAATGATTGTGCACCATGCAACGTAATGCATGTTTGCACATCATCCATCGTTCCGATTTTCTCAGCAATGATCTTCTTTATTTCATCAAAGGAATGTGAGTTCAAGCGAATCACTGCATCGTACATTCCTTCAACATGTTTTACGTCAGACACTGTGAATAAATCTAATTTTTTCAACAATTGACTCAATTGCGTTTTTTCACAGTTAAGCAATACAAAGGTAGATCATCTATGCAGTTTTGATTTGCTTTTGTGTTTTTCTTAGAAAAGGATTGAAGGGAATATGTCAAACGCATAGTCTCACTCCAACGTTGATGATTTTGGCCGTACTGCGTTTCGACTACTGCAATTACTTTACAATATTTGTTCAAAATTTACTATATAGAATACTCAACATAAGATTAGACATATGAATTTGTAGTTCTAGAAAGACTATTTTTGGAACATACTGCTCATGATCATAGCATAATTCGTTTGCATTTTTCTTTAATCCAATTCAGAGAATCATATTTTCAATGACTAACAAAAACACAAAAAATTTGATCGAAATCTTTGCTCTAGCAGGACTAGTAGCTCTGACATCACTTCCATCGAATACGGTATTTGGAGATACTAGTATAGAACAGTTCACTCCAATTGAAGAATCTGCAGTATGTGCAACCGTAGGCAATGAATATGATGTAGATGCACCATACATACTTCCTGAAGTGTACACACAAACAGTAATTGCAAACCAAGATGCAGCTGGCGTGAATGATTTATGGGATATGAACCAACAAAATCAGGAGACCGTAGACTATCCTATAGCATTGTCTGGCGATGATACAAAGGCAACACGTGGACAATTGTTATACACGGCTACAGAAGTTGGAAGCAATGGACAAGTGACAGTTACAGACCTAGAAACAGGTGAGGTTGCCATACTTGCCCAAGAATCCTA
Source organism: Candidatus Nitrosopumilus sp. (assembly GCA_020431995.1). Lineage (GTDB taxonomy): Archaea > Thermoproteota > Nitrososphaeria > Nitrososphaerales > Nitrosopumilaceae > Nitrosopumilus. The sequence goes on along the minus strand of JAGQHE010000061.1, from coordinate 13,416 downwards.
TTGGAATAGACTAGATGGTGTAAAATGGACTCCATGGAACACTGTTCTTGTAGGCGAGGAAGTAAGCAATGATCCCGACAAGGATCCAAACGTTACATTTCCAAACACACATGGTTTGGTATATGAATTTGATCCTGTCACAGGAGATCATCAAGCTAGACCTGCCATTGGCTCTCTGGCTCACGAGGGTATAGGTGTTGACAAAAGAGGGAACATTTATGTAATCGACGAGACAACACCAGGCGGAATTTTCAGGTTCGTTCCAGACACATATGGTGATCTCTCAGACGGACAATTGTACGCAATAAAAATCACTGAAAACAATGGCGACAATACTGGAAAGGCTCAATGGGTTGCGCTTGATAGAGACACTGTGAAGATCAATGCAAGACAGGCAGGAACTGACGCTGGCATTACAGGATGGGAAAGGCCAGAGGACCTTGACATCATGAAAGAGACGCTGTATGTTTCAATTACCGGTACCGATAGAGTGCTGGCAATAGAACTCAACAGAGATCTTACAAAAGAGTTCACGGTTACAAACTATGTCAAAGCTGGCAAAAACGTTCCTGTAGAAGTAGACAACGCAGGAGATGAAACAGACGAAGTTACTGGATTTAACAGTCCTGACAACTTGACAATCACTCCAAGTGGTGATCTAGTAATTGTGGAAGATAACACCCCAAGCGACATATGGTTTGCCAGTCCAGACAGAAACAATGACAGACAAGCAGATGGGGTTGTTCTCTTTGCATCATTACAAGATTGTCGTGCCGAAGGAACCGGACTTCTCATGGGAATAGGTCCATACTCAAACACATTGTTTGTAAACCAACAACATGCAGGTTCACCTGATGGCACTAGCGGTACCGCGCCAGATCAAATCATTGCCATCACAAGAAACTAGAATCCAATTCTTTTTCTTTTTTTATTTTACTAAGACGGATGCATTGTTTATCCGATACCGTTATGGGATAGATGCCAATTATATTTTTATAATCTGATAAGATGAAATCTTCCAGCATTGTAGATATCATAAATGGAAGAAGAGCAAGACAGAGTTATTCCCCTATCCATGCCTGAGTATTTGGGGATGATTATGCGACAACTCTAGAGAGTGATCTTATATTTACGTGATCCAGAGATCACAAGCAAAATCAGTAAATCACAACATATAGCATAGAATTGAAAGATAACACAAGAATTTACTTTATGTCTGAAATACGAGAGTCCTAGCCAAAAGATGTCAAGAACAGATAGAATGAAGGTCTACACGCATTCCTAGATACACTGTAAATTACAGGATTAAATAACAACAGCAAGAACACACATCAAGAAAATGTCAAAAATATTTAAGAATATAGCAGTGGCAATTATCACACCTACGCACACCAAGAAATCATTTGACGTGGGATTACAGTTAGCTAAAAAATTCGATTCTGATTTTACAGTAATTGAATGCATGCATAAGATTCAACCAAAACTGTATTTTTTTGAGACAAAGTCAGACAAAAAAGTTGCTCAAGAACAAATCTCCAAACTAAAGACAGAGTTGGCGAATTGGAGAAAAATTGCCCTAGACGAAGGGATCCATGTCAAAACAAAATTTGCTTTGACTGATTCTGTTGCACACTGGGTGATTGATTATGTAAAGGACAACAAAATTGATCTGTTAATTGTGGACTATCCTAAACTGTCGATGGTAGAAATGACACTTTATGACGATATCATAAATACAATACATCACAAGTCGCATTGTCACCTATTAACCACAAAGCAATGACAGATTATCCAGACATAGCCAAGATATTTCCAATATTTGGAAGATCATATTCAGATACAAAAAGCAAAGCAACGCTTAGACAGCATTCAAAGTGTTTTTCATTGCGTCAAATGCACCAGCAACAGTATGAACTTCAGCAACAGTATTTTTGACCTTGAATTTTTTTAATTCATCTGATGTGAACGGCCCAATAGATATGACAGGCACTCTTTCAAGATGGTCAAGCAGTGTTTGTTCATCATAATCTTTTGACATTATCTCAAAGAATCCTCTAACGGATGAAGCGCTGGTGAAAACAATACCGTCCACTTTGCTCTGAGAGAACAGTTGACGGAATTCATTCCATTGAGTGGTATCTCGAAATGCACATACATCGTACAAATGTACCTCCAACACCTCAATTCCAATCTTGTTGAGCAACTCTTTTAGAAAAGGAGTGGATGCGCCACTACGAGGAACAATTACCTTTTTCCCAACAGCATGGATTTGCGTAAATTCCTCACCAACGCCAACTGAGGAATATGTGGTGGGTTGATAGTTTACTTTGATTCCTTCATTTTCAAGTGCAACCGTGGTTTTTGGCCCAACAGACATGACCATCGTATTTGCTACAGCAAGTTGTAATTTCTCCAGTTTTCCAACCTGTTTTGCAGTATCAAACAACAATTTTACTGCCTTTGAACTCATAAAAACAGAATAATCAGGAGAGTAATTTGAAACAGACTCCAAAAACTCATCAACTATCTTCTCGCCCTTGCTGACAAGTTCTATGGTTGGCAGAGGTATTGGAATGGCATTGTTTCGTTCTGCTAGTGAAACAAATTCAGCAGCGTCATCTTTTGAACGAGTGATAGCTATAGTTTTCCCATCAAGCATTATTTCCACCCAATTATTTCTGACAAGTCAACCACCCTGCCAATAATAATGTTAGTCGGGGGGGTGATTTTGTTTTCATTGACTTTTTTTGCAATGTCAGTGACAGTCCCTTTAATCATTTTTTGTTTGTGAGTTGTGCCGTTTTGAATGACTGCCACAGGTGTCGTTTTATCCATGCCCCCGGCAATCAGTTGTTTGCATATAACATCAATCCTAGATAGTCCCATCATGATTACGATTGTGTCCACTGACTTTGCAAGATTTTTCCATTTAACGATCTCTTTTTTCTTTTCTGGATCTTCATGCCCAGTGACAAAAACTACAGAGGAGGCGTACTTTCTATGAGTGAGCGGGATTCCAGCATATGTAGCAGATCCAATACCAGAAGTAATTCCAGGAACAATCTCGTACTTGATTTTGTTCTCTTTTAGAAATTCTGCCTCTTCCCCACCACGTCCAAATATTATAGGATCGCCTCCCTTTAGCCGGATCACGTTTTTTCTGGTTTTGGCATATTTTGCCATTAAATCATTGGTGGTATTTTGATGAGCGGTATCATCCCCTACGGCCCTTCCAACATAGACTTTTTCTGCGGATTTGGGGATCATTGAGATTATTTTTTTGCTAACCAACCGATCATACAGTACAACATCTGCTTTTTTGAGCAATTCAACTGCACGCAGTGTAATTAATTTACTGTCTCCAGGTCCAGCCCCGACAAGATATACTTTTCCAGTCACGTCTTATTCCATTCCTCCACTTTTTCCCTCCAATTTAATGCAAGATCATTTACGCCCTTCTCACGGAGCTCTTTGCCAGCACGCATGCCAAGAGATCTAGGATCGTCTTTTATCCCAGTTTTATTTACGTGCAGGGACTGTTTTCCATCAACAGAGAAAGCAGTCACATTCAATATCATTTCTGAGCCGTTTGATTTTGCATGTGCGCCTAATGGGAATCTGCATCCTGAATCAACATAGCCCGACAGCGCACGCTCTGCCTCAATTTCTAATCTGGAGTCAGCATCCTCAATTTTTTTAAGCATCAAAATTGTTTCAACATCGTCAGATCTTGCAACGATTGCTATTGCTCCCTGACCAGGGGAAGGCGAAAAATCATCAAGAGGCAGAGGAGTGAATTTGACATCAACATGTAACCTCGATATCCCTGCTTGTGCAAGTACTATCGCATCATAGTTTTCACCGAAAGCTTTTCTGATTCTTGTCTCGATGTTTCCCCTAATTGGTTTGACCGTAACATCAGGCCTTTTTCTTGAAATCTGAACTGCTCGACGCAGCGAGCTTGTTCCGATTACTGCACCGGATTTGATGTTTTCCAGAGTCGAGCCATCCGAAGATATGAAAACGTCATTCACTACTTCACGTTTTGGAATGGATGCGATGACCAGATTACTGTCTAATTCAGAAGGAACGTCTTTGAGGCTGTGTACTGCAAAATCTACTTCTTTGAGTGCGACTGCTCTGTCAATTTCCTTCTCAAAGATTCCTTTTTGATCGATTGTAAACAGAGGCCTGGAATCGGTGTCGCCTTTTGTGACTATTGTCTTAATTTCATATTCAGAATCAGGGCTTACTTTTTTCAATTCTGAGATCACCCAGTTTGTTTGCGCCAAGGACAAACCGCTGCCTCTGGCTCCCACTACGTACTTCAATTTTTCACAGACCTTAGTGCGACATCATATGCATCAAGCGTTTTGTTTAGGTCATTTTCAGTATGAGCGTCAGATAGGAAAACCACTTCAAATTGGGACGGAGCTATGAATATCCCGTTTTTTAGTAGCGTTTGAAACATTTTTTTGAATTTTTTTGCATCTGCGTCTTTGGATGTGGCATAGTCAACCACAGGCTTGCCAGTGAAAAAAATCTGAAGCATTGAAGAGGTGGAATTGATTTGGTGAGGTATACTCATGTCAGTTGCCATATCGTCCAAAGCCTTGGAAAATAAAAGATTGAACTTTTCAAGTTTGGAATAGAGTTTGTTTCTGAGTTTGTTTATTGTTTTTATGGAACTAATTGCGGCGCTAACCGAGACTGGATTGCCTGCAAAAGTACTTGCCTGATAGACTTTTCCATCAGGAGAGAGCAAGTCCATTATTTCTTTTCGTCCGCCAACAGCAGAGATTGTAAATCCGTTGCTCAGTGCTTTTGCCACTGTAGTGATATCGGGCTTGATTCCAAAATGTTCTTGGGCACCACCCGGTGCTACGCGGAATCCAGTGACCACCTCATCGAAGATCAACGGGATGCTGTTTTGCATGGTGATTTTTCTCAGATCATACAGGAAATTCTTTTCAGGTAAGATCAATCCCATATTAGCCAAAATTGGCTCTACGATCACTCCTGCAACATCTTTGTTTTTTTGGATGGTTTTTTCAAGATCTTCAATGTTGTTATACTTGACGACCAGAGTGTTTTTTGAAACTTCATCCAGTCCACCATCAGACACTGAAATTCCATTGTGTGCAGAACCAGATCCTGCCTTTACTAAAACAGAGTCATGTGCGCCATGATAACATCCTTCAAACTTAATTATTTTTTTCTTTTTAGTAAAACCGCGAGCTAATCTGATTGCAGTCATTGTGGCTTCGCCACCAGTATTCATCAATCTCACTTTGTCAATTGACGGAAAATTCCCTATGATTAGTTTCGATAGTTCAATTTCAGATTCTGTTGGAGTACAGTACAGAGTTCCCTTTGAGAGCTGATTGGACACGGCTGATATGATCTCTTTCCGCCTATGCCCCAAGAGCAGTGCGCCATATCCGTTACAGAAATCAATGTAGCGGTTATTGTCCTCATCCCAAATATACGCACCGTTCGCTTTTTTTGTAAAGAAAGGATATGGCTCAAAGTATCGTACAGGACTGTTAACTCCTGAAGGAATCACTTTTTTTGCGATATTGAACAGTTTGTTGGAATGATTCAACATTAAAGGGTGGTTTTGGTCATTATTATTCGTAAACCGACAAATTTGACGAGGGCCTAGGCGTAATCTTGACGGTTAAATCACCTTCTTTTCCAAATTTATTCCAACAGCACAGGATCAGGCAAAGTGTCAGGCTTCAGAGCCTTGTGTATCAGTCTTCCCATAATTGCACTTTTTATGAGTAATATAGGCTGATTCTTTTACAATCTGCTTAATAATTTCTTCCACTTCTTTTGACAACAGAATGTTTGAAAATAAACAATGTCAATGCTCAGAAACGATTGCATCATAAATTCAACAAGAGCACAAAACAGAATTGTATTTGTTTTCAGCAGCAGATAAGATCAGGCAATCTACATAGATCTCTAACGTATTACAGATATTATCACATGAAGGACAAAATAGAACATCAGGGAAAAGTTTTCCTCTTCATAAAATTTCAGCACAGTCATTTTCACATTTGACACATTTGGTTTTTTCTCATAACAAGACAAGGGATTCAAGATCTAAAAATACGATCTAAGTGATTTACTGAGATTATGTAAATAATCAAAAAACATACAAACTTATGAAGAGATGCAGCTTTTTGCATTGCAAAGATGGAATTTAGGTAGCGTTTTTTCATCACATCCAATACAGATCTCTTGAAATAAATTATTACAAATAGAACATTTCAGATAATTTCTTAAATGATGCCCGCATTTTCTGCAACACTCATCAGGCATTTTCATACACAAAGGATGGGATTCCCCAATCAAAATTACGTAAGATAAACAAGATTTTTTTTGCAAGGTAATAAGGAATCACATCCAAATCACATGCAACAAGAATCAATCCTTTAGAATATGGGAAGATCAATTCCAAAAGAATCTCACGATTAACAGCAATATAGTTGAGCGGGCTAACTAGATGATCAAATTCTTTACCAAGAGACATTTGCAGAGTTCTTTGCATGAAGAACATTTCTGTCTCTGCTTTTGACATCTTTGTGATAATCCCATCATGACGAAACTTCAACTCAATCACGTTACCATTTTTATTCAGGAAGGATACAAAGAGGATGCGCTCATTTGAGGCCAAGATGTCAGCACACAGGCGTGAAATCGCTAAATTTTGTTCAATGTTTGAGGATATCATGTCAACACTATGCACTGCAAGAACTAAAGCAGAATGTCATTAGATTTGATAAAACTACGGAATATACATAGTGGTTTGTATATCTACGATTCCTGCTTTCGTTGTGCCTCGAATTTCTTCCTAAACAAAAACGCCACAGCGGATGTGCCAACAAAAGGAGCAGTCCAATAGATCCAAAGATTTTCAAAGGTTCCAGACAGCAATGCAGGTGCAAATGCCCTTGCAGGATTCATGGATGCGCCAGATACGAAAGCCAGGAAAAAAATATCCAATCCAACAATCCCGCCAATTGCAACCCCACCAAACCCCCTCAAGCCTTTTGTATACACGACATAGAAGATCACCCCCATCAGCATCGCAGATGCCAATACTTCAACTGGAAAAATCAAGAATATTGAAAAATCATAATTTGGCGCATTTGCCCCAAGATTTGCTTTTTGCCCTATGACATTCATTACAAAAAAAGAGCCAAGTATTGCACCAACGATTTCAGCTGTAAAATAATATATGATTTGTATTTTTGTGATATGTCCTGTAATGAAATAGCCTATTGTGACTGCAGGATTGAAATGCGCCAAAGAGATCTTTCCGAAAGAATACACACCAATCAACAGTGCAACAAATGGGGCCAGTGCCGCAAATGGGATTCCTAATTCCCCATCAAACACTTCGGCATCATAGACAATTGAGCCGGTAGCAAAGACCACGAGGATGAATGTTCCAATCAGTTCAACAGTAAAAATTTGTGAATTAGAATAGGTCAATTCATTATGCCTCAAGTGATCTGATCAGATCGATCACCTCAGATTTTATTTGATCACGGATTTTTCTTACATCATCTAATGACTTTGCTTTGGGATCAGAAATGTTCCAATCAAGAACATCTTTAACAAGTAACGCAGGACATGATTCTTTATCCATACATCCCATGTTGATGATCTTGGATGAGTTCTTGATCAGAGAGTCAGACAAGAGTTTTGGTTTTTGCTCACTCATATCGATCCCAATCTCTTTCATCACTTGGACGACCAATGGGTTTAGGTGTACAGAGGGAGCAGTTCCGGCACTAATAGCAGTAAACTTACTTGAGGCATATTTTTTAAAAAATGCCTCAGCCATCTGGCTTCTGCCAGCATTTTCTACGCATACAAACAGGATGTTTTTGCAAGAATCCACACCATCATATAAATATTAGTTTATATAAACTGATATTGATATGAACGGGATCAGCCTCTTAAAATGCATTTGTGATGAAACAAGATATGAGATTTTAGAGTTACTTCAAGAGAGCAAAGAGATGTGTGTGAATGATTTTGTTGAAAGATTAGGGAAGGGGCAGCCACTGATATCACATCACCTAAAAACATTGAAGAGATGCGGAATCGTGAAGTCAAGGGAAGAAGGAAAAAAGTCAATGTACATGATCTCAAGCAGTCAATTGTCAGAACTGATATCAAGCATCACAAGAACAAGTGAGAAAATTCCTGTTTTGTGTACAGATGATAATTGTTGCTAAAATTTCTCGGTTCTAACTACGCTTACGTCACTGACATAGAGAACCATAGCAAAATTTGCAAACAGCGTTCTAGATATTTCTTCAACCACATCATGCAGTTTTTCCTCCCTCACAATCACCTCAACTTTGACATTCTTTTCGTTTTTGAATCCCTGACCACGAATTCCACGTGCGCCATTTCCATCTACTTCATAAGTTGTATATCCAGTGATTTCATGTTTTTTTAGAAGATCAATGATGTTTTTTTGTGCAAGTATTTCACAGGTAATCGTAAGTAGTTTTATGTCGTATAATTTCATATCAGATCCTTCGCAATAAAATGGAATAAGTCTATCGATCCTTCTGCATTGTGAACAATAGCAGAGACAGTAAACATGATGGGCAACAAGACAATGATATTGTACGGGAATGTAATACCTAGCGCTGACGTGATATACAGGCTAGGATTTGCCTGTGGTATCGCATGACGCAGAACAGCAGGTGCTGCAATGAACGATGCACTGGCCAATAGTAATCCAAACATAACTGCACCGCCCAGGCTCAATCCCATTGCGGTGGCAACCAACACCCCAATAATCCCATTAAATGTGGGCATGATTACAGCGAATGCGGTAAGAAAGAGTCCAACTTTTTTGATGTCGTCCAGTCTTTGCCCCGCAACAATCCCCATCTCAATCATAAAGATAACGATGGCTCCAGTGAACATTTCGTCAAACACTATTTTGATTGAGGAAAATCCAGATTCACCGATGGCATAGCCAATTACAATACTGCCAAGAAGGATAACTATTGCCTTACCAGTGAGCGACTCATGCAATACCTGAGAAAGTTTGGTTCCAGTGTCATGAACTCCCATGTCAATGTCAGAGGCATCGTCTTTTGCAAAAGACTGCCTTTTTGTTCTGATTTGTTTAGATACTGCCATATTTGTCAGAAATATTGCCATGATAAATGCGACAGGCTCCAATACCGCAAGAACTGCTGCAAGATAGCCCTCTGACGTGACTCCCTGGTCCTTAAGAAATGACAGTCCAACAGAGAATGTCACAGCGCCTACCGCACCGTATGTAGATGCCAGTGCATACGAATCAAAGATGTTGAACTTTCCAAGGCGTCTCAATATCTGATAATGGTTCAGAGTAAACAACAGTGAAAGCACGATTGCCGCAAACATAGGAACCAACATGTTTTCAAATCCAGTGTTCCTCATCTCGATTCCGCCATGAAGTCCAATTGCCGCAAGAAGATAGATCGGCAGAAATTCCGAAATCGCCTCAGGGATTTTCAAGTCAGACTTTATCCTAGCAGCTATTATCCCAAACAGAAAGAACATGATTACAGGGGTAAGAAGATTTGACTGTATTAGCTGTAATATATCCATATGAATATATTAGAAAATTTTGGCTAGAATAAAAATTAAGGTAGCGTTATTGATGTTTTGTGTGAGATGCAATTCGTTCTTCACTAGGCCTGTGCTTTCCAGTAACAATGTAGTTTATTGCATCGCTCATAAATACAGCGTGATCACCAATACGTTCTAAATATCTCAACAATAGGGCTTCGGCTAGAGCGCATTTTGTGTTATTTGATTCAATTAGTTTCGGCAGTCTTTCTTTGTAAATTCTATCAATCACTTGTTCATCTTCACGTATGGCCGTAGCTCTTCGTACGTCAAGTTCTGCAAACGACAACACCGCCTCCTTAATCATATGTTTTACTTTCTTTGTTGATTCGATAAGCGATGCATTGGTGCATTCAGATACATCACCAAACAGATCTCTTACTTGTGTGATATCATAGGCATATCTTCCAAACCTGGAAAAAGCATACGAGATTTCAGTGGATGAACGAATAAATCTAAAATCATCTGCAACAGGTTGGTATTTCAAAAGCATATCAAACGTCAAGTCCTCAACTTCATAATATTTTGAACGAATGGAGTTAGACAGTTCATGGACTTTATCCATGGTGTTTGTACCATCAAGATACGAATCAATAGCAAGAGAAATGGACTCTACAACCATATCCCCCATTTCAGCCATTATAGAAGAAAGCTTTTGCAAAGAAGGATCAATTAGCCTAGTCATTTATCCGAACTGTCCTTGAACATATTTTGCAGTCAGCTCATGCTTAGGATCTGTGAAGAGTTTCTTTGTTTCTCTAAATTCAATCAGGTCTCCAAGATACATAAACCCAGTATAATCTGAAACTCTAACTGCTTGTTGCATGTTATGCGTTACAATAATAATCGTGTATTCTTTTTTTAATTCCATAATCGTTTCTTCAATTTTTTGTGTCGCGATGGGATCAAGCGCAGATGCAGGCTCATCCATCAATAGCACTTCAGGCTGGATAGCAAGAGCTCTTGCAATACATAGTCGTTGTTGTTGACCACCAGAAAGCTCTATTGCGGACTTTTTAAGATCATGTTTTACTTCATCCCATAGGTATGCCATTTTTAAAGAGTCTTCTACAATTTCATCCAGAATTTTTTTATCTCGTACACCATTTAGCTTCAAGCCCGCAGTCACATTATCGTAAATAGACATTGTTGGAAAAGGGTTTGGTTTTTGGAAAACCATTCCAACTTTTCTCCTGTGATAGATTGGGTCTATTGATTTATCATAAAGATCGATATTATCAATCATGACCTTCCCAGTCACAGAAGCATTTTTTGTCATGTCATGCATTCGATTAAGACAGCGAAGGAACGTGGTCTTTCCACATCCAGAAGGCCCGATCAGTGCGGTGACAGATCTTTCTTTAAATTTCATTGTGATGTTTTTTACAGCAGGGGTTTTATCATAACTTATAGTAACATTCTCCGCAATCATCTTATATTTTTCAGAATCCACTGAAGAAGGATTAGAGGGTTCCTTGATTTCGGCATTAGTTGGCTTGAGACTCAACGCTGTCAATTTTTAGCATGCAACCCTTTTTTAACCAATTGTCCTAAAATGCCATTTTTTCTATTTGCAAAGAAGTATCTAACTCCAAGATTAATCCCGAGAATGATTATGATCAAAACCAAAGCTGATCCCCACCCCTGAAGCTGAGCACTGTCATAAGGCAGCAGGGATAGCCTCCAAATTCTCAATGGAAGTGCGTCCATCGGTACATCCATGCTGCTAAAGAATTGACTACTTCCAAGAATAGTCATGATTAATGGGGCAGTCTCACCCCCAATTCTAGAAACAGAAAGCAGAATTCCAGTGATCATTCCACTTTTGGCAGCTGAGATTACAATTCTAAATGTAATCACCCATTTTTTTAATCCCAAAGCAGTGCCTGCCTCACGATAAGTTACAGGTACCATCTTCAGAGATTCTTCTGTAGTACGCGCAATAATTGGAAACATGATCAAAGACAATGCAAAGGCTCCAGCCCATACTGAAAAATGTCCAAGAACCAGCACAATCATCAGAAATGCAAAGATTCCAAGTACGATTGATGGAAATTCCATAAACACATCATTGAAGAACCTAATTGATCTTGCAAGTCTATTGTCACCATATTCAGACAGGTATATTCCAGACATCACGCCTATTGGGACACCAATCAAGCTAGAGAGCCCAATTATTATCAAGGTACCTTGAATGGCAGGGCCTATGCCTCCCTCACCAGAGCCGATAGAGCCGGGAGCTTCTGTAAGAAATTCATAACTTAGGGCAGACATGCCATTTTTGAACACTTCAACCAAAATACTGCCTAACGGAATGATTGCAATAATTACACATGCAAAAACAATAATTCTGACAACTTTGTCTACCAAAAGACGTTTTTCTACATTTTGTTTGAATAGGTTTCGATATTCTTGTCTTCGCTGAGACGTAGTAGTCAATTGTTAATTGCGCCCTCCTTCACTTTCATCATTTTGGTTACCAGCAGATGGGCCACAATATTAATCGCGATTGCAATAAGCAAAAGAACTAAAGCCACCCCAATCAAAGCAGGAAGATGTAGCGACGCAGGTGAGGCCTCATTGAATTGATTGGCAATAATGCTAGACATGGTCTGACTCGGTTTAAGAAGAGAGGAAGGCACTGCTGCAATGCCTGTTGCGTTTCCAATCAACATAGTTACTGCCATGGTTTCACCAACAGCTCGACCTAGCCCAAGTATGGATGCGCCAATCAGCCCAGTTTTAGAATATGGGAATACAGCCAGCTTGAACATCTCCCATTTTGTTGCGCCTAACATGTATGCAGCTTCTTTTTGTTGTTGGGGAACCGCTTTCATTACTTCGCGAGACACTGCTGAAACTGTTGGGATAATCATTATAGCTAGAATTACACTTGCAGTCAAAATGTCGAGACCGAACGGAGTTCCTGAGAATAAAAATACAGAGTCACCAAACAGATCATGCAGTGGCTGCTCTACCCAATCCTTGAAATAAAGTCGAAAAATAAAAAGACCCCATAGGCCATAAATCACGCTTGGAACCGCAGCCAAGAGCTCAACTAGAAATCCCAAAGGACCTCCTATTTTAGGGGGTGCATCCGAGATGAACATTGCAATTCCAATACTAAGCGGCACCCCAATCAGCATTGCAAGGGACGCTGTAACCAGAGTACCCAAAATATAGGGCAACACGCCAAATGACTCACGACCGTCAACCGCGTTCCAATCAGTACTGGTGATAAATGACAATCCTTCCTCTTCCCAAATCGGATATGATTCCGAAACTAATTGAAAAACTAACAGTGCGACCATTACCAGAACGTAAACACCGGCAACAGTTGCACCAATTTTAAACAGTTTATCAGCGATTGGTCGCCTGCCAGGCTTTTGAGGTTTGAGATTTATTTTTCCCACATATTTAGGAGTAAAAATGAAGTTATCTAAGATGTGATCATATAATATGAGAAATTCGTAGTTCTATATAGATCCACATCTAAATTGTAAATAAGGAAATTTCTTAATAGTAAGTTATTGGAAACTATAGGTAGCTCAAAGCAAACACGCCGAATGCAACTAAGTGGAGGTTCAACATATATAATTTCACTGCCAAAGAACTGGATAGAAGAATTAAAGATCAGTGCAGGAGACAATGTCACAATTATAAAAAATTCCAACAAATCACTGACATTAATTCCAAATGAAAAAGATATCGAAGAAGAGAAGAATACCGCGGTTATTTTATCCAATCAGAAAGATT
>JAGQHE010000003.1 GCA_020431995.1 Candidatus Nitrosopumilus sp. | reverse complement strand
CCACAATCAACACAATACCTGTTGGCCCTTCTAGTCCTGACCAATGTAAACCTCCTGCATTATTCTGAATATGCGATCATCTATTAGATCTATGTTGTCTAATAGAGTAAACCAGTTACTAACAACCGATCAATATTTCTAAATTCGAATTTGGAAATATTTTATATGGCATATACGTATTGTGCATGCATTTAAAATTATGTTATTTCAGAATTCAAGTTTGGAAATGATAAGCGCCTCCCATCAGACTTGAACTGATGACCATCCGATTAACAGTCGGATGCTCTACCACGCTGAGCTAGGGAGGCACAAGATTTTACCCTGGTAAAAGTGATTTAATCCTTCCTGTAGATCCAATAAATAGAATATTATTACTTACAATTCTTGTATGTGTGTATTCATCTCTACATAATTCTCAAATGAGATGCCCTGTATTTGATATTGTGCAGAACCAAACTACACACGTAAAAAAACAAGACGTTTACTGCATTTTAAGTGTAAACGCAAAAAATCTTTGATTTTTATATCTTTTACTGCCATTTAGTATTTCACAAATTCATAGTTTTTACAGTAATGCCACTGTTTCAAAAAACCTCTGCGAATAAAACGACTAAACTCATTAATCATCTACTTGGAACATAATGCAACACAGAATCACTAAAATTTATGATGACAGTGGAAGCATTTTACACGTTTGAGAAAACTCTATTTTATTATAACAATAACCCTAAAAACAGCAGTTGGAGTGATTAATTGTGGAATCGAATACCATAAACTCCAAAATTTTGTTATTAATTTTGTTATTAGCGATTATGTTTCAAATCACAATTTGGTTGGATTTTGAAATTGATGACGAATTTGATGTGATTGATTTGTTATATGTTCTAGGTTTGTTCTCTTGTTTTACTGCAAGCTTTGCAGTTTCAAAAAAATTTGGAAATTCAAAAATTTTTGGAAAGGCATACCTGATTTTAGGATTGGCATTTGCGTCATATCTTGTTGGAGAAATAATTTACATGTATTTGGATATGGTGGGAGAAACTCCTTATCCTGCAATTCAAGCAGATTTGTTTTATTTTATGTTTTACCCGTTGGTTACATTATACTTAATCATCAACATACGATTCTTCAAACCTACACTAAGTTTGAAACACAAGATTTTGTTGACACTGCTTTTTCCTACTTCAGTTATATGTTATTCTTATATTGCTTACTCTGTTGATGCAATTAATTCATTTGAATATTTCTACGGTTTAATTTTTATGATCTTTGCGTCAGTCCCATTGTCTTTTTCAATACTGGGTGCAACCATCTTCAATCATACAGTGTTGAGCTCGATTTGGCGACTCATGGCATTGGGGATTGCAATAAGTACTATTGCTGACATCATATATTATTCTCTAGAAATTATTGGAGGTTATGACGGTACACATCCTGTAAACACTCTTTGGATGATTTCATATATGATAATATCATACGCTTTATACAAACATATCAAAACATTCTAAAAACCCACGCCTGTGTCACTCGTCATTATATTTTTTTGAAATATGCTGATCCTGCATCCTTTACATCATTAACTTAATTTCATCCCTTTCCAATTAAGTTCATATATTTTGGATGAACCTGGATAATCTGACTCTGCTTTAAGAAATCATTGTTTATTTGTACTCTAAGATCTATCTTCCCTCCAACTATGTTAACTTGCATGTTCTCAAATAACGAAACATACCTGTTCATCTTTCGCCCATCACTTGCAAGAGAATATCCTATCTCTGTTAACAATCCATTGTCTGCCAATTCTTTGATCGTTCTGTATCCTTTAGATTTTGTTAAATTACACATTTTTACTATGTCGCTAATCAATGTCGGTTCTTTTAGTAGTAGATTATTCAAAATTTTACGCTTGTCAGAATCTGAAAATGACGTTATTATTAGATTGGCAAGCAACTGATCGTGAATTGTTATCCATGTTTTATTTTTTGATGACGATGGTTCGATAGATATAAAATTATTTAAGAATTTTTTTTCAATCTCGTCTGCTCCTTCTTGAAAAAGTTCTCTCAGTGTGGCATCCATCTTGCTAAAATCGCGTATAGACTCTAAAACCGTGATCTTATATCTATCTTGTAGCCTGTTCTCAATTTTTTTATATACTGGCTCACCAAGATTGTCTTTAATTATAGAATGCAATGAATCTGCAAGTAAATTATCTAGTCCGGATTGCAATAAAACAAGTAGCCATTTCCTACTAATATACTGTTATGAGAATACCATTCACTTGGAAGATAAATAATAATGATCTTATTATCACTTCATTGAAATATGGTGTATTAAACCCGTAATTATTGTACATTATGGTAAAAATAATCAAATTTTAATCTAATCCAAGGAATATGTTTTATAGTAGTAAAGTTACTGTTCCTATATGATAAGAATAGTGACTAATTCTGATAACCAGTTACATAAAGAAATTAAGAGTGTTAGCAAAAAACCTAATCTGGTGGCTCAATGCAACAAAATGGAATGCCGAGTAAACCCAATACTTAATCTCGGTTCTGATGTTGGGATCTCTTATGATATTTTAAAACACCGTGATCTGAATTGGCAAGATGTGGCAGGCCTGCAATGGATGTCTGATGAGGGCTGATACGATTGGCAAAAAAATACCAACTAGTGGCACGATATGACGATCATATTGTTGTGATGGACAAGAAAGGAATTTCTATTGCACTGGATAAAGATGGGCATATAGTATGATCCATTCCAATGAGTTTTAATACTCTTGGTTTTTTTGGCTTTTGTGTCTTATTATTCCAAATATTGTATTTTTAATAACAGGAATGATCTATTCGGGATAAAATAATATCGTGTAATAGTCATCGTTAAATCGGTAATTTTACGTAACACATAATACGGATCATGTCATCAAATTAAACCGCAAAAAGACAACCAAACTTGTGTAAATCAAATTCAAAACTTGAGAGTAATAATTACAGATTACCGATTTTAGGCACTTATCGTTTGGAAATTTTAAAAAATCCTGCCTGATGATATTTATCAGGTGATCCCTTTTTTGATTTTTCAATTATTGAATTTTGCAAAAAACTCTCTAATTTCTTTTGAATGGCCTTCAACAAGCTCTATGATTTCAAGATGTTCATCTGCTGTAGGTTCTCTTTGATGAACCACCTGAAACGCGCTTAGTGCCGAACCCACCATCTCTCCTACAAAAAAACCGCACAGAAAATCGCCAATGTTCATGCAATTCCAAACTTCCCCGATTCTTGGGGATGCTCCTGCTGATTTGTACAATTCCAATGTTTGCTCTATTAAACTCGTAGTTTGCTTTGAGAATTCAGGATCAAGGGTCATTAGAGAAAACTAGAAATCTTATTTTTCTAACCCTTTTTTCTTCTCAAATGTATATGCTCCATCTAAGAATACCCTGTGATCTTTGTTCTTGACTTTGGTTTTTAGTTCGATGTTTGCAGCTGTCTGTGTGATGTCTGTCCACACTTCCCCCGTAAGTATGATGTCTTCTCCTTTTGGGATGACTTTGGTATTCCCGACAATATGCGTGACTCTTGATGCACGTTCCCCCTGAAAATTCTCAATCAAAATTTTCTTTCCTTCAACTTTCACTGTGATTGGAAAGTGTGCATACACGACTTTCATCTTAATTGTATACCCGTTAATCAGGCCCTCGCAGATATTTCTGATGATTGATCTTGCAGTATGTAAAATCGCATAGTCTCTTTTTCTAGATCCTATTGTCTTTAACAATACTTTGCTGCCTGCAATTTCCAAGTTTACTGGGATGTTGCGAAAACTCTTGTGAGTCTTGCCTAGTGGCCCCACAAATGTCAACATGTGCTTATTTGACGTGATTGTTACTCCCTCAGGTATTACTACCTCGTCTTGGAGTTTTTCGTTCTGATTAGTAGACATATCCTATCAAAAACCCTCCAATTCCTTTTTCTGCTGCTTCGTGATGGGACATTACACCTTGGTTTGTCGTGACAAGAAGCATCCCTCTGTCATATGCTGGTAAGTACTGCTGCTCCCAATTATTGTATTCATCATTTTTCACTTTGAATCTTGGAGAAATCGCACCACATTTTGTAACTTTGGCCAACAGCTTGATTTTGAACTTCCCCCCCCTCTTGTCGTCAATATGCTCAAATTCGCCAATGTATCCTGATTTTTGGAGTGTTTTTAGCACCTCGATTCCGAGTTTTGATGTTGGAAGGATCACACATTCCTGTTTTCTTCGTGTTTCATTGTTGTAAATTGTGACAAACAGATTTGCTAAAACGTTACTTGCTGGCATGATATCTCACTTATTTTTCCTGAACCCTAAAGATGTTGCTACTTCTCTGAAGCATCGTCTGCATAACATTAAATCGTATTTTTGAATAACTGCTGTATAATCCCCACATCTCTTACACCACTTAGATCCTCTGCCGAAATCATGTTTTTTTCTTCCAGTGGCCTCATATGATCTGTCTTTTGCCATTATGTTACTGTCACTCCAAACTCTTTTGTTAGATAATCCTTTGCTTCTTTGCTTGAAATGACATGCGTTCTGCCTACTCTTGCTTTGTGTTTGCTTCTAGTTCTAATGCTGTATCCTGGTCTGGTCAATGTTATTGAAATTCCTAGCCCCAATATTCCTATTTGTGGATCGTATTTTACACCTGGGATGTCTATGTGCTCTTTTATGCCAAATGAAAAATTCCCAAAATTGTCAAACGACTTTCCATTGACCATGTTTCCTTTGGCTTCAAGTAGTCTTTTTAATAATGCAACTGCGTCGTCTCCTCGTACTGTGACTGCTGCTCCTATTGGTTCCCCTTTTCTTACTCCCCAGTCCCTCTGCGTTTCTTTTGCATTCCGTGCCGATGATCTTTTGCCTGATATTTCATCAAGAGCTCTTTTTGCAATGTTAATGACGTCTCCCGATTTGCCTACGCCCATGTTGAGAACAACTTTCTCTAATGAGATTTTTTTCATTGGCGATTCTGTTATTTGGGACATGTTATCACTTTAATTGAATTATAGGCTCCTCTTTACCTATTGGCATTATGATGTCAGCTGGAATCTCGATTTTTTTATCGCTGAGAGCAAGAATTATTCTCTTTGGAAGAATGAACGTTCCTTCTTCTATGGTCTCTATCTTGCCAATCTGTCCTGCGTTATTGCCTCGTGTGACCAGTCCTTGGCTGCCTTCTTCTAATTTTATTATCTCAAGAATTTTTACGTCTGGAATCTGTATCAAACAAGCATCGCCTACGTTGACCTTGCTTTCTGAAATTATTGAACGACCGTCATGGAATCCTATCTGTAACATTCCTTTGTTGATTGTAGTCTTACTGACAACCCTGACTAATTTTTTAGATTTTTCTGACTCGTTAATCTTTATTGGTTTTAGGAGTTTTTCTTCTGTTGGGACAAGGCGATAAACATCTGAAACATTTTCTAATTCGACTACGTCCATTAATCCAATCGCATGATGAAGTGATTTTCTTACTACGCCGTCAATCTTTACTTTGCCTGAATAGATTGCACTTTTTGCTTCTCTGAGACTTGTTACAATTTTTAGCACGTCTCTTAGAAATACTGCTGTTGGTATGGCATGGCTCTTCTTATGCGGGCCAGGTCTTACTGTGACCACAAACCGCTTATCCTTTCTGGCAATGCCCCAGAACTGTGGCGCCATTTGGCGTTTGAGTTTTTTACTTCCTGAAATGCTTACCATTATTCATCTGCCTCTTTCTTAGCTTTATCTGTACCTTTTGTTTGTTTTTTTGGATCACTTTGCTCAAGTCTTGAGATTCGCCACTTGTCATCTGTGTTTATTGAGGTGACTACTAGATTTGATGTGTGGATGTACACGTCAAATTTGTCCCCTTTGGTCTTTTCTTTCTTTACGCCCTCTATGGCGACACTGTTTTTCTGTGTTGATACATTGGATATCTTGCCTTCAACTCCTTTGAATTCGCCTCGAAGTATCTTGACACTGTCACCTTCGATTACGCGCACGCTTCTCTTTCCATATTTTTTACGGAGTTCTTTTGATAATGCGCTGCCTAGTTGTTTACTTCGTGTTTGGAATGTTGCTTGATAAATCAAATTGTTGCGCATTTTTGTCGGTTTCATTTTTTATACCACCATTGATGCCAAGTTAGCTACTCTTGGCCATTTTTCTGAAGCTTCTGCAGCCACTGGTCCTTTGATGTCTGTTCCTTTGGTTTCTCCTTCTGGCGTGATTAATACTGCGGCATTATCCTCAAAACAAACCCTTACACCATTTAATCTTCGAACTGCATATTTTTGTCTGATTATGACTGCACCATAAACCTGTTTTCTAAGCTCTGCAGGTCCTTTCTTGACTACAACGTTACAAAAGTCGCCTACTGATGCAGCTGCTATTCTTGATGTTCTTGTGTGGTGTCTTGGAACATTAATTATTTCTAAAATCTTTGCACCTGAATTATCTGCACATACTATGTTTGCGCCGATTGGAATTGCTCTTGTAACATATGGCCTGAATTCTTCCACGCCTTTACCTGCTTGCTTTGCCATTATGCCTTAACCTCCACAACTACATATGATACTGATTTTGATATTGGCCTGCATTCCGCAGTCAATACATGATCACCTGACTCGACATCTATGCAACCTGGAACATGCGCGTGAATTGTACTTGTGCCTCTTGCATATCTTTTAAATTTACTAAAGTAAATTGGCGAGTCTTTTTCCAATGTGATGGTCTGTTTTGCTTTGTTTCCGGTGACTTTTCCATCAAAAAGTTTTCCTCTTATTGGCAAGCCCCCGTGGAATGGGCAATGCTTGTCAGTGCATTCCCTTGACGGTTCTTTTACTTTTAATCCTATGTCTTTGGTCATGTTTTTCCTCCAATTCTGTCAAATGGTCTTTTTGTAATCTTGGAACCTGCAACAACTATCTCTTTTCCATCTATTGAAAATTTCCAGCTGCTTGTATCTTTTGCAATTGATTTTGTTCCCTTTTCAGTATTTATTGTAAACATTGATTTTGTTTCATTGATTATTCTTCCATTTAATCCTATGACTTGAGGGTTGGTTGATTTTACGATCATCGTGTTCAGTCCTATGAATTCATGTGATGTGATGTTGTCTGCTGTGATCATTTCTGTTTCTTCATCTCGTTGATTCTTGTCATCATTCTTGCAATATCGCGGCGCAGCGGTTTTAGTTTTCCGCTTTCTTTTCTCAATGTCCCCTTGGCTGCATCGACTCTAAGTTTTGCAAGCTCGCTACGCGTGTCCTGGATCTTGCTCTTTAGGTCTTTTTCGTTTAGTTGCTTAATTGTCTTCATGCTGAGTCTGGTCATTTGAATCTGGCCTCCTCTTCTTCCATTGTTTCCAGTTCTTTCATTTTTTCTGCTTCAATTGCAATTTGTTCGGACTCGGTTCTTGCCTTTCTCTCTGCTGCCGTCTCGTCTCTCATTTTGCCTGTATCCTTGTCTTTTACTTGCGTTGCTTTCTTTGCTTTGGCTTCCCTCATTTCGAATTCTGGAACGAATTTTTCATTTCTTGCAATTCGAATCCTGATCCCGATTAAGCCCATGGCGGTTTTCACATGTGCAATGTCTTCATCGACGATTACTTCTGCGTGATGGCCTGCTCTTGGCAAAATTCCTGCACTATGTTTTTCAAATGCTGAACGGTCGCCTCTGAGTTTTCCTGAAATTGTTATCTGAACCCCCATTGCACCGCCTTCCATTATTTGTTTTAGTGTCCACATTGTCGCTCTTCTAAACGCGGTGCCTCTTTCTAGGTGTGATGCCATCCTGTTGCACATTACACTGGGAGCTAATTCCGGTTTGTCGATTTCGACCACTGATATCTGTGGGTTTTTTAATCCAAAGTCTGTCGCAAGTTTGTCTGTAAGGGATCTTATTCCTGAACCCTTCCTTCCTATTACGATTCCAGGTCTTGTCACATGTAATGCAACTCTTGTTCCGACGGGAGTTTTTGAAATCTCCGCATGTGAGAACCCTGCGTCTTTGATTGCTTCTCTTAGATAGTCTTTAAGCAACATCATGTTGTAGTTGTCTTTGATTACGTTTTTCACTGCTGACATTTCTAAATCTCCTGCGCCACCAGTTCTAAGTGAGTTAAAACATTATTCTTTGGGGTTGCTCTGCCCATTGCCCTTGGGGTGAATCTTTTCACAGTTACACCTTTGTGAACTGTTGCATTAATGATTCGCAACCTGTCTAAATCCATTCCCTTGTATTCTGCATTTGATTCTAAATTGTCTAGGACCCTGATGAATTCTTTTGCTGTCTTTTGCGGATAGCGTCCAGACATCATACCTGGGTCTGATTTATGCCCTACTTGGTTTTTGTATCTTCTAAATGCGACGGCCCTCTTCTTGTTGATTACTGCAATGAGATAGTCTCTTGCTTTTTCAATGGACAGCCCTTTGATTGAGACTGCCACTTCGCGTGCATGCTTGTGCGAAATGTCTTTCTCTCTTACTGAAGAGCGTACATGCCTGGTTGTATCGTAATTTTGGAAAGCGTAATTGAATCTGCCCATGATAATCACTTTAGCGGTACGTAGAGACTGGATCTTGATGCGCCTACACCGGGTGCGCCGTGTGAGACTTTCTTATTGGTTATGACATATTCTCCCAGATAATGCCCAATCATCTCTGACGTGATTGCAACCGGACGAAATTCTTTTCCTGAGAAAACATTTACTGTAACACCTACCATGTATGGCAGAACTATCAGATCTCGTACATGCGTCTTGATAGGGTTCTTCACTTTGCCTGCTTTTGCAGATTTTATCTCTTCGATAAGCTTCCTTTTCCCGTCATTGATCCCTCTAGTAAGTGATCTTCTTTGTCTTGAATTAAATAGCAAGAATAGCTTCTCTAAAGACAAGCTATCCAATTCCTCTTTTGGAATGCCTCTGTATAAAAATTCTTTAACCATTCTTATTCTTCTCCTTTGATGTACGAGTTTTATGGTCCATATTATAGCATTCCTATCTTGGTCGCCAAGTCCCTAGCTTTTTCTGTGTTTTCAAACTGGACAAATGCTTTTTTGCCATAAATTGTTCTTGCCGTGTTTACTTTGATTACTTTTTCTTTGTACAGTGCGTTTACTGCTTCTGCGATCTCTGGTTTGCTTGCTGAAATGTCTACGATGAAACAAATCTTGCTTTCATTCTCTACCATGGCAAATGTCTTCTCTGTGATGTACGGTTTGACTATGATCTTCATTGCTTGATCTACGTTCATTGTCTATTCACCATTACTTCTAGATGTGTTGATTTAATTTTTCCAATTTCTTCAAGTGCTGATTTGGAATACACTGTCAATCTGATTGGATGTGAACCTGGCGCAAGATCTAACACGCTCAAATCTTTGGCATTTTTGGCTTCTACTCCTGGAATTGCACCTATTGCCTTGCTTAGTTTTGATGAGTCTGATGTTACAAACAGCACGCTCTTTCCAACTTTTTTACTTCTTCCTCTCAGTCTTGATTGCCCTGAGCGTGACTTTCTGGATTCCAGTCTGTCGACGTCTTGTGACAATTTCAAAGAGTCCAATATCTTTGAGATTTCGCTTGCTTTTGAAATTGATTCTATATCATCTGATACTATAATTGGAAATGATTCTATGCCGTCTATTTTATGGCCTCTTGATTCTATGAGATCCTTTGACGCCGTTGCTGCAATTGCAGAACATAACGCTAATTTGTTTTCTTTTCTGTTTAATTTCTTGTGTATTACCTTGTCTACGATTGGCGGATGTGCTTGCCTTCCGCCTCTGGTTGACGCAACTTCTGCGCCTTGACCTTGTCTTCCGCCGCCGCCGCCACTCATTCTTGCAACACGTGAGACTCCTTGACCTGTTGGCGGATCGTTAGAGTCTGCAACCACGTCCATACCTGCAGTTGGTTTTCTTCCCTGCGGTTGGAATCTGTGTGATGTTAAATTGGTGAATGCTTTGTGAATTAAATCTCTTCTAAATGGCGTTGAAAATATCTTAGGAAGTTCTACTTCGCCATCCTTTGTTCCTGTGGTTGTATATACTGTAGTCTTCATTAGATGACTATCTCCAAAATATTTGGTTTAGTGACTTTTGCTGGCGCATTTCTGATCTGACTTCTTAATTTGATTAGCCTTCTATATGTTCCTGGGACTGAACCTTTTAGTATGATGAAGTCCCCTTTGACCAACCCAAAGTGTTTGTATCCTCCGTCTGGGTTGATTTTCATTTCACTGTTATCCGTGTTTCCAATTACCATGATTC
Organism: Candidatus Nitrosopumilus sp.; assembly: GCA_020431995.1. Lineage (GTDB taxonomy): Archaea > Thermoproteota > Nitrososphaeria > Nitrososphaerales > Nitrosopumilaceae > Nitrosopumilus. The sequence goes on along the minus strand of JAGQHE010000003.1, from coordinate 10,580 downwards.
TTTTATCATATTCTATTCTTTGATGGAATCCCATCTGTCCTGCCCTTGGCACTGTGTACATGATGCTCTGTGGCGATATTGGGCCAAGTGAACCTACCTCTCTTACAGTCTTTCTTGATTTGTGTTGTTTCTTCTTGACGCCCCATCTTTGGATTACGCCTTGCCACCCTTTGCCCTTAGTAATTGCTGCCACGTCAACGGTTGCACCAGTTTCAAAAATCTGATCAATTTTGATTTTTTTCCCAAGTAATTCTTTCACATGGGCAAATTGTTTTGGAATGTCTCCTCCGCTTACTGAAGCTTCGAAAACATATGGTTTCTTTTGCTCCAATCCTGCAGCACGTGGCGATACTGCGACAATTGCAAATATCTCTTTAACTTTACCCAGTCTTTTCTCTGCGTTTTCAATTGAACCAGCTATGTTTTTAATTGTAATTTCTTTTGCAATGTTTTTTGGGATGTCTTCTGCATAGACATCAAATTCGGCATGTGCACCGTAATGATCTTTTGAGTATCCTCTTATTCCTAAAATTAATACTGGCGGTGTCACCAAGACGGTACCTAGACTCACAAGCTGTTTTCCTGCGTTTGGTACTTTGTCACGATCATCGATGGTTACTAGCTGAACACATCCTGCCTTGAACCCGCAATGTGCTAAAATTTTTGGCTCTTCTGAATCGATCTTTGGCCATGATCTGATTCTTGCCTCCATGCTCTTGGCACGTATTCTTGGAGAATACGCAAGGCTTCCTCTGCGTGGTTGATGGTATTTTCTAGCACCCATGAATAAAATCGAACGTCGATTACCCTTTATTAAACCCTGTGAGACATCGTTAACCTCTAAAAAAATACCGGTTAACCACTTGTTCCTAGTATGTCAGGGGGTTGTAAATTCTGAAATTGAATTCCAAATTGTTATCGCGCCAATGATGGTTCCAAAAATACCAAGACCGATCGCAAATAACAGAAAATTTTTTCTTTCTGGCATGCTATGATGTGCCCTGAGCGTTAATGATTGCCAATGTTCCTAGTAAAGCCTCTTCTAAACGAACAGTCTCTGTAGCTTGATTGGGGAAGAAATTCAACGTCTTTGCATTTTGTAGGTTTCTCATCTTTCCTCCGATGATCTCTTGGACTCCTTTCTCAGGGGATCCAAACACTATCAATACGGGCTGATCTAACTTTGTATATTTTGCAATCTGTTCTTTTGTTGCAGTTTTTCCTTTTCTGGATGTGATTATTATGCTTCCTTTCCAATCTGCTATGATGGAGTACAGGTTTGATCTCTCTTTGACTGTGTACCCCCAGTATGTCGGAGCCTCACTCCTGTCTATTTCCTTCACTGATAATTTGGGATATCCCTCTTTGAATTTCAATGTCACTCTTTTTCCTATTGCGGTGTTGCCAAAAAATGGTATGAGTTGATTAATTCCAACATCCACAAATCTCTTCCCCTTTACACTTAACACGATTCCTTCTCTAACATCTCCTGCGTTGATTTTTTTTGCATTCGCAGGTGTGATGTGGCTGGGAATTTTTAACGGATGCAGCACCCCTGCGAATTTTAAATCATTCATCTTTGGAAACAATCTTCTTCTCAAAAATTGCGGCGTCTCCAAATATTTCAAAATCATGACCATCAGACTCACGTCATTTTGGTTGTTCCCTTCCTGGTACACGTAAATTGTATCTATTTTAAAAATGGCGCATGCTCTGGCAAGTACTGAGATCTTTCTTGTCTTGTCTATCTTGAGTGATTCGTCTGATAACGCAGAATCCGGGATAGCTACTGATAATTTCAATGTGATTTGATCTCCCTGGGCACTTCACGATTATTTTTTATCGTGTGGGTATCTCTCTTGTGCGGATTTTGCATATTTTGTAATCTGTTCACTTGGAACCAATTCGTACAACCCAGTGTCTATTTTGATGTGTGCCATTCTGATGTGGCTTGTACCTTCCTTGTCCTCACTTGAAAGATAAATTCCTCCGGCAGCCAGTATTGCAGCGTCATCCAGCGAAAGATCTGGCTTGTAAGCTTTTTCCAAAAAATCCGTAACTTGTTCAGAGCCTGAACCGATGGCTATGGCGTTATATGATATGTATGTCCCGCTAGGATCAGTCAGATATAATTGCGGCGTCTTGTTTGTGACCCCGCCAAGAATTAATGCTACGCCATAAGGCCTCACCCCAGCATACTGTGTGTATTGCTGGCACTGATCAGCCAAATGCTTTGCAATCGTCTCAACTTCAACCGGTTCATCATAAATCATCCTGTTGCTTTGAGAAAAGAATCGGGCGTTGTCCACCTGGCTCCTTGCATCTGGTATGTATCCTGCCGCTGCAACTCCGACATGGTCGTCAATTTGAAAAATTTTCTGAGCTGTATCTGAGATTTGTAGCTTCCTTGGTTTCTCTTCAACCGCTATTATGATTCCTTCGTTGCATTTTATCCCTATGGCAATTGTTCCTCTTCTGACTGTCTCTATGGCATACTCTACTTGGTACAGTCTGCCGTCTGGTGAGAATACAGTAATTGCTCTATCATAACCTTGTTGTGCAGGAAGCATCTGACTCAAATGCTTTGAAAGTTTAATTTAAGTCTAGCCTATCAGACTTGCTGTGCGATTCGAAATTCAATTTTCCGGACACAAAAACATCAGATCAAACCATCAAAAAACAATCGAGATCACAAAAGAATCTCATTTGACCCCTCAGGGTGATTGCATTGTGGGTGTGAATGCAACTGCAAGCTGCGCTGACTTGCCAGATGCATTAAAAGACAAACTCAAAAATCCTGATTCAGAAATAACCTTTTTAATTTCTGTGGAAAACTACGAGTTTGCCATAACTGGCAAAGGGCATCAGGATCTTATTCTGACGCATGATGAAGACATCGTGATCAGGAAGAGCGACTTCATATGTCCTAGGACACTGGCTGTCAAGTGTGACAAGGCGTCTGATCTGTTGCCACGAGACATGGTCGCATTATTGCGCAATCCTGACACTAGGGGCACTTTTAGCATCATTGTTGATTAAAAGTGTGACAATTTTATAGGTATTTGTTGCTGGCTACCTTATGGGTCTTAAAACCAACATTTTCATTTTGATTCCTCTGGTGCTCTTTGCAGCTGTGATATTTGGATTTGGAATGTACAACACGTTGTGTAAAGATGCAAACATTCCTTTGCCTTGCTGAGGCGCCGGATCTTTTATCGTAATTGCTTGCTCGTTTTAGTTAATTCTGATTTAGCGTGAATCTATTAAGGCATGCCGGACTAAGTCCTTCATGATAAAGCCTGTGATCGAGTTGCCCGTTTCCAAGTTGCCTACTGACACCGAACTAAAAAAACTCAAAGAGTATTTCAAAGAAATGCCTGTCGAAGACATTCTTTCAGGATTAAAATTTGCTAAAAACAGGTGGTCAGCAAAAGACGCAGGAACTCTAAAAGTGGGCAGGAAAAGCATTATCCAGAAAGAGGTACACTCTGTTACTGCCGAGCAAGCTCAATGGAGATTGAAGAACTGGAAGATGATGATTGCAAATTACCGCCGTCGTGGGTACAGTTATCCCACAATTTCAAGAATAAAGAAAATCCTGATTCAGAAAAGCAAAAACAAAACAAAACCTGCTTGATGATCCTTTCAGACGGCTCTAGGTGAAAATGTCTGTTCTTCTTTCAACTATCTGGCGCTTGAGCGAATCTGGGACATCTGGAATCGTTGATCTTGTACGGCCTGCAATTACTCCGTGCGCTTCTTCAAGAATTGCTAACGTGTCTGCATTGGTGGTGTTTCCTACGTCCAAGCCGTCTCCCATGTTCATTGATGATCCTGCCATCACATCGCCAAGTATCTGTGACAAATCCTGCATTGATGCGTTTGCCTCTGGCATTATGCCGTTCAGTGACGGGCTCAGTCCCTTGATGATTGACATGCATGGACTGAGTGTCACTACCACATCTCCCAGTTCGGAAACCGTGTCTAGTCTTAACTTGACTTGCTCCATTGACAGCTTTGCACCGCTTACCATGTTTTTCATTTTTCTGACTTGGGCCAATTCGCCTGCATAAGCTTGCGCATAGCTTGACCTGTTGTTTCTTTGGGCGTTCACAATCTTCTCAAAAATAGCGTCATGCTTCTTCTTTAATTTCTCATCGATTACTTCTAGTTTTGAAATCTGGAACTGTAATTTTCTTTGTGCAAAATCAATCTTGTTTTTAAGCGGTTCGTCAGGCCTTACTCTGCCCATTACTTTTTGGGATATGCTTTCCCCCTCCGTCTTGTTCCAAGAGTTGCTGATCATAACTTAGTTTCCTAGAACTAGATTAATTTTTTTTGTTTTAAACTAATTTGTCACTCCAAGCAGTGTAACTGGAGTTACACAAGCATGCGGTTACACTATCCGAACGTAAATGTGAATATCTGAAACCCTTTGCCTGACACTCTGATTTCTACCGTGTGTGACGAACTGCTCTCCTCACTTATGATGTTGTACAGTCCTGCCTTGGACACTTTGAGTGTGCCGTCTGACATGACGTCTTTTCCGCGGTACTTGGGAGGCAATACCTGCCCGTCTAAAAGTATCTCCAGATCCGCGTTGTTGTCTGCAACAATGTTTACTTCTTTGGCATTGTATGACAGTTTTATGGAGCCTGTATCTGAAGCCAATCTCATGCTGTCCTCGCGGTTTTCCCAATCACCTACAGGATAGAACTTGTGCAATTCCATGTTTGTTGGTTCTGAATAAGATGCCGTTTTTCCAGGCTGGAACCCTTCATCACTTCCCAACTGGTTCCTGTTCTGTGCAAACTTGTATCCGAAATACAGCTCAGGCGTTCTGAACATCGAATGCTCAAACTCTTTGATGTCTACAAGCGATTCTTTGGATGCTGTCTGGATTCCTAGGGATGCCGCTCTTTCTCCTAAAAGCTGCTGGATGACTTTCTCCGTCTCCTTGTACCCTCCCTCTCCGATATGATCGTATCTTAGATACCCTTCATGATCTGCAATGTATTTTCTTGGCCAGTACCTGTTTTCAAATGCCTTCCATGTCTTCATGTCATTGTCTAATGCTACCGGATATCTTATCCTGTGCTTTGCTATTGCCATCTTTACGTTTTCAGGATCTTTCTCAAACTCGAATTCGGGTGTGTGTACTCCTATTATCAGCAGCCCTTGATCCGAATATTTGTCATCCCATGCAGTAATGTATGGGAGCGTCCTGATGCAATTTATGCAACTGTACGTCCAAAAATCATACAGGACAACCTTGCCTTTGATTTCTTTTGACAGTTCCTCGGGAGTGGTGTTGAGATAGTATGCTATCCCTGCCAAGTCTGGCGCCATCTTTAATCCTGATTTGTTGATCTCAAGTGATTTTGTCTCAAGCGTACTGTCAGATACCTGTGCCGGGACATCAAGTGTGGACAGCACTGTGCTTATTGCGCCTATCCCTATGGCAATTGCAATTACTAGGATCAATGCCGTTTTGATTTCTGACTTCATCTGATCACCCTAAAAACAACAGCTCGTTAAGAAGTGGAAAGTTTGCTATGTATGCCAGCTGATTTGTAAATACCAGTATTCCCAAGATTATGATGAATGATCCTAAAATCACATTGTAATATCTGAGGTGCTTGCTCATGGAACGGATGATTCTTGTCGCCCTTGAGTAAAACACCCCTATCAGAACAAACGGAATCCCAAGTCCTAGCGAATATGCCAACAGCAGATTAAAAGCAATTGACGGAGTTGTTGCCGCAAGTGTAAGTATTGTCCCCAGTATTGGGCCCACGCAGGGTGTCCATCCCACGGCAAAAGCCAGCCCGAAGGCAAATGACATCGGATAGCTTGCCTTTGATCTTTTTGGGATGATCTTCTTTTCCACGTTTAGCTTGTTGAACTTCATTGAGAGCAGCAGAAAGATTCCGAACCCTATGATTATGATCCCGCCAACCTGGTTCAGCCCCTCCACCAGCTCGCCTGCCGACGTTGCAAGGACGCTGTTGATGATCACTCCCAATGTTGAGAATACCACTGAAAATCCTAAAACAAAAAATACCGAATTTAAGATGATGTTGGTCCTGTTGATGGACAGTGTGTTGGAACCTTTGCTTTGGTTCAGCTCAGATAATGTGGTCCCGGAGATGTATGCTAGAAACGCCGGAATCATGGGCAGAATGCACGGCGCAACAAATGATCCCATCCCTGCTATCGCTGCAACTGCAAGCGTGATTTCTGCCATGAATTAAAGACGTGATTTTTGCTTTAAAGGATTCTTCCATATCTCTACAATATTTTATGCACTCACTTTTTAACTGGGATTCTGGAATTTTTAGCATGAACAAGCGTTTCGTCATCGTTGGGATCGTTTTAGGGATTGTAATCGCACTTGCCGTGATTATTGGTTCACCTGCATTGGGCGGCTTTGACTCGATGCGTTAGTCACATGAATTTCTTGTGGGCCTTGTCCAAAGTCTCGAGGGCAGTCTCAACATCTGACCGTGACAGCCATGCAGTGACAGAAATTCGCAGCCTGGCCTGATTTTTTGGAACAGTAGGGTATCTGATTGGCTGCGCAAACACGCCGTTATCAAATAAAAACTTCCCAAACTCTACTGCCAGTTTCTCGCCTCCTATGATGATCGGTATGATGTGCGTATTGGAGTGTATCTCGTATCCGATCTGTTCTAGTCCTTTGGAAACATGTCTGACATTTTCTTCCAATATCTTTCTCTGTCTTTCCCTGTTTGACTCGAATCTTTTCAGGGAATATTCTACCAGAAACGAGGGCAGCGCGGATGTGTAAATGAATGATCTTGACTTGTTTATGCACAAATCAACCACGTTGCTTTGCGATGCAACATATCCTCCAAACGATCCAAGTCCCTTGCTAAGGCTGCTTATGTACAAGTCGATCTTTCTTGCAATGCCAAAATGAGACGTAGTCCCGCTCCCGTCTTTTCCTAGGACAAAGTCCCCGTGCGCGTCATCCACAACGGTGACTGCGTTTGCTTTTTCTGATATCTCTGCGATTTGCTTCAGCGGGGCAAGGTCCCCGTCCATGCTGAACACTCCTTCTGTGATTACAAATTTGTTCTTCCCGCTTTGTTTTGCTTTGTTTCTCAGGTCATCCATATCGTTATGTTTGTAAATCATGATTCTGGCATCTGACAGCCTGCATGCCTCAATGATGCTCGCATGGTTTAGCTCATCACTCAGAATCAGATCACCTTTTTTTGCAATTGCAGAAATTGCTCCAAGGTTTGCCATGTATCCAGTGGGGTAAACCAAGCTGCTCTTCTGGGATTTGTGTCTTGCAAGAACGTCCTCTAATTTTTTGTATGACTCGTCATTCCCGGACACAAGTCTTGAGCTTGACTGAAGCTGGCTAACCTGCATTCTTGTAGTTGGCATTCCTAGGTAATCATTAGAACACAAATTTAGAAGTCTCTTGCGATTGATTGTGATGTGGGCCCCGTCTGCATGCCCGTACCTTAATTTTCTGTAGAGGTTGTCTTGTTTGATCTTCTCTAGCTCCGCGTCGACAAAATGCAGATTATGTTTCAAGGCCTATTCTTCTGATCATTTCTTGGTCTTTTCTGGCATCGTTTCCGCCCATCGTAAGATATCCTGCAGTGATGATTCCGTTGGCACCGCTTTGGAGCAGCCCCTCGCCAGAATCATCCAGGTTTGTCTCCCTTCCACCGGAAATTTTGATCACCGACTCAGGCAGGAGGAACCTGATCACGGAAAATATTCTGATGATTTCAGAGTATGGAAGTTCCGCTTGCAGTTCAAGAGGCGTTCCAGGAACCGGAACCAGTATGTTTATTGTTACTTCCTCTGGACATATCCTGGCCAGTTCTAATGTCAGTTCTAACCTCTGCTTTCTTGTCTCCCCAAGGCCTATTATCCCGCCAGTGCATAATTCCAGCCCTGCGTTTCTTGCAATCTCCAATGTCCTGAGCCTGTCTTCGTATGTGTGTGTTGTACATATCTCTGAGAACTTGGATTTTGAGGTCTCCAGATTGTGGTTGTATCTCTTTACGCCGAGTTCTTTTAGTCTTGCAGCCTGCTCTTTGGTCAGAAAGCCCAAGCTGCACTCGACGCTGATCCCTACATTCTCGTTTATCTTATTGATGATATTGCAAACTTTCTCAAAATCCCTTGCCGACGGTTCCCTCCATGCTGCTACAAGGCAGTATGATTCTGCCCCCTGCTCTTTTGCAGTACGGGCTTTTGCTACCACTTCTTCTGGAGATGGCAGCTTGTATGTCTCGATGCCTGTGTCAAAGAATGCCGACTGCCCGCAAAAAATACAGTCCTCACTGCACGCGTTTTTTTTGATATTGTTTAATTGCTCTATATCCACCTTGTTGCCGTTAAAGTCCCTGGTTATCTCATTTGCACACTGTGCCAAATACGCCAAATCGTCATCTGGGACATCAAATAGCTTCCCTGCATCATCTGCAGAGATCTGCATTCCAGAGAATACTTTTTCCTGGCATTCCTTGATGAATTCCTTGCCCATGATCATTGTTTTCAGATTCCATTTATAACAATACTGGAAAGGTTAACCATGAACGTACAATGGGGTTAACGCTCAGACAAAATGATGTCTTGCACCCTGGATTGTCTTTATGGTCTTTTGCAGCAGCAAGTCCAGATCTTTTTCTGAAATCGCAAGCGGCGGAACAAGCATGACTATGTTCCCAAGAGTCCTGAGATAGATCCCGTTCTTTTTTCCTTCCTCAAAGAATATCTTGTTTATTGACTTCTTTGAGCGAATCGGTGTTTTTCTGGCCCTGTTTGATACTAGCTCGATTCCCATCAGCATTCCTTTGTGTCTGATGTCGCCTACGATGTCAATCTCTGATATCTCCGCGCGGTATCTTTCAAATACTTTGGCAGTCTTTTGGATCCTCTTGATGATGTGGTTCTTCTGATACATCTCAATGTTCTTGTTTGCGACTGCCGCCGCCATCGGGTTTCCCGTATACGTGTGGCCGTGAAACAGGTGTTTCCAGTTGTTGAATTCTCCCAAAAAGGAATCATAGACTTTCTTGCTTGCCAATGTCGCAGCCATTGTCATGTATCCGCCTGTCAGCATCTTTCCATATGCTACGATGTCTGGAATGCTTTTTTGCTCCTCATACTGCAACATGGATCCCATCCTGCCAAACCCCGTGGCAATCTCGTCCAGGACCAGCAGCACTCCGTATTTCTTGCATATCTGGCCTATCTTTCTCTGAAACCCTTTTGGATAGATGATTACCCCTCCTGCAACCTGCGCGCCGCTCTCCATCACAAAAGCTGCTATCTTGTTGTTTTCTGATAACTTCCTTTCAATTTTTTCCAAGCAATGATCCTGATAATCTGAAAACGTGAATCCTTTTGGAACCCTGTACTTGTTGGGTACTGGAAACTGTATCGTTGCAAACAACTGCTTTTTGAACTTGCCAAAAAACTCGGGGACATATCCTACCGACATTGCGCCAAACGTGTCCCCGTGATACCCGTTCTTTACAGTGGCAATCTCTGTCTTTTTCTCTCCCTTGTTCTTCCAATACTGCAGTGCAATCTTTATGGAGATCTCCATCGCAGACGAGCCGTTATCCGAATAAAACACTCTGCTCATTCCCGGCGAGATTCTGATCAATCTTGCCGCAAGCTTTTCTGCAGGCTCATTAGTCAGGTTGAACATTGATGAGTGCTGCAGATTCTTGCTCTGATTTTTGATCACGCTGACCAATTCTGGATTTGAGTGCCCCCAAACATTGCACCACATCGATCCTACCGCGTCAATCATCCTGTTGCCATCAGAATCGGTCAGCCATACCCCCTTCCCGCTTTCTATCTGGGTAAATGCACCCCATTCGCTCATCTGTGTATTTGGATGCCACACAAAACTTGTCTTCAACTAGCAACGGTGATGTTGCATGTTCTTAATAATCAAACGATTGATTTACGGGTATTCCCTTTTTCTTCTGTATGCCCCGCACTTGTGACATGGCTTTTTTTTCTGACCTGGAAGAGTCAGCTCCAAAGGCGTTCCGCAATCCAGACATGACTCTGTTGGGCTTTGCGACATGGCTCTTCTGATACTGTGTGGACTTAAGCGTATTGGTACCGTGTGGTTCTTGCCGTTGCGGAAAATCTTGAATTCTTTGCTGGATCTTTTTTGCTGGCATTCCTGTTTAATCGTGTGATGCACACGCAAATAGCCTCTCTATATTTTTGGCAGGTTTCCGGTCTTGTCTAAATTTGATTTGCAGACTTTGCAGTACAGCCTGATTTCAGTCGACGGGAACTTTGCCCCGCAATTCTTGCAAGTGTAAAACTCTGTCTTGCTCATAGCATATGTGAAAGCGTTATGAACTTAAGCGTATTGATGGTCTTTGTATGTGGTTTTGAATCATTCTTCCCTCGCGTATCAGGATATGATTTGTAAACTTCTCACAAGTTATGACAATCAAAGTGACTGTCTAAACAGTTCTGCACTGTGAGCATTGCATTGTAAGACACATCTGTTAAATTCCATCTTAATGCAAACCTGAGTCTTTGCACCTGCTAGC
>JAGQHE010000060.1 GCA_020431995.1 Candidatus Nitrosopumilus sp. | reverse complement strand
GTCTTTAATTTCTAAAACTGTGGTATATAGAATTCCAATGTCCATCACATCTCCTGCTTTTTCATTGATCTCAATTCTATCCCCAACTCGATAAATTCCAGTCAGAAACAATACGATCCCTCCAGCAACATTTTTGAAGAGATCTTGTAGTGCAATTGCCATTCCTGCGCCGGCTAACCCATATGCGACTGTAATATCCTGCGGGTTTTCGACCCAGATCGTGACTAACACGATTAGAAATACTGCAATAGATAACACAGAGATTACTTTTGAAAAAGAATATTTGGTTTTCTTGTCCTTTATTGTTTTGACTATTTTTCCATGCAGTATTACTTTGAAGACAAGATAGATTATGCTTAATGCCAAGAAGGAGTAAAAACTGTTTTCAAGATAAAGTGACGGATAAAAGTAATTCATGATCCAGAATGAAACAGAAAGAACTATCCAAAAGGACAAAACAAATTCCCGTCTCATAGATCACTTGCTACACCTATAGATAAAAAACATACTAGAAATCAGCATCAGGATTATTGATTTCATTACATTCAAGATTCAGACTGCAAAAGAAGTAAAATACGCGGCATAACGACAAATCAGTAGGCTACACCAACATCGTTTCTAAATTCAGATAAAACACTATTGCAGAAACGTTAGTCGAGCATCTCGAGAAGGACACAAGACAGATTGAAATTCCCAGTATCTAAGTTCATGAATAATCTTTGTACCATATGGATTTTCTTTAGACACAATTATCGTTCTAATTCTTTGATTTTTGCCGCCGTGATTTCAGCTGCCCTCTTTCCAGAGTACAGCATCGAACCAAATGTGGGCCCCATTCTTGCTAACCCGTGAGTCTCAGTAACAGACATTCCTGCTGCAACTAATCCTGGATAGACCTCACCTGTTTTATGTACAACATGCTCTTCACCATCATTAACATGCATTGGTTCCATTCCTTTCCATTTTGCCAATCCCCTGTCAACTAGCCTCTTTACAGCTACAGAATCATGACCTGAGGCATCAATAATCATTTTAGCTTCAAGTGCAACCGGATCAACGCAGGTGATATTACGTGGCAAAGCTGAAACGGGCATCCAATTAACCACAATTCCTGTCACTCTGCCATTTTTCAAGACAAGATCATCAAACTTTGTAAGTTGAAGGAATTTTACTCCTGCATCGCAGGCTCCTGCAATTAATTTTGATACCGCATGTGGTCCTGGTGTCAAGTACAACCCATCTGCCACTTTTTTATATGGCACGCCCAGTTCATCCCAAAATTTCTGTGCAGGCTCTCTCACGGTTACTGGATTCATCATGTATCCTCCTAACCAATAGCCTCCCCCCAAGTAGTTATTTTGTTCAATGACAAGAACTTTAAAACCCATGTTAGATAGATCCCTGCTGGCAGTCAATCCTGCTGGTCCTGCGCCGATAATAATCACATCCGAATCTGCTCTATCAATCAATACATCATGAAACTCGTTTGCTATAGCACGGGTAATTTCCACTTCACGTACGTCTGTAAATATTTTAGATGATTGCTCTACAATGGTTGCTTTTTGCATGGCGTTGCTTCCTTTCGTGAACAATTAATACTTTCCCACATTTATTTTGTAAAAATTAGGTCACACTAATAGTTTTGATTCGAATCAATGTTCAAAAGTAGGAAAATTATGTACTTCGAGGAAATTTTTTCTCCCAAAACATCCAAATATCAAAAATTTATAACCAAACCAAAAGGAATTTTATCATATTGACAGTGTCTGATCTTAAACAATCTGCGTCTGATTCTGCTAAACCCAAAATTAATTGGGCCCGAATTGAAGAAGCAGACAATTTTGCTAAAACGGTAAAGTTGTTCCGCCAAGGAAAATATAACGAAGATAGTTTTAGACGATTCAGACTCCAACACGGGGCATATGGGACTAGAATGACGGGAGACTATGCGATGGTCCGAATAAAACTACCTGCAGGAGAAATTTATCCTAATCAGTTTGAGAAGATATCCCAGCTCAGTGAACAGTATTCTATAGGGAGTGCGCATTTTTCAACCAGGGAGAACATTCAGCTTCATTGGGTAATTCTTGAGGATGTTTCAGAGATTTTCAGAGGTTTAGCTGAAGTTGGATTAACATCAAGAGAAGCGTGTGGCAACTCTGTTAGGAATGTAATGTGCAGTCCGTTATCAGGTGTTTGTACTGACGAAAAGTTTGATTCGACCCCCTATGCACTTGCAACCGCAAGATTCTTCTTAAGAAATCCAATGGCCCAGAACCTTCCGCGTAAATTCAAATTTAATTTTACATGTTGTGAGAAACACGGGATGGCAAGAATGGTCGATGTAGGTTTAATTCCACAAGTTCGAGACATTAACGGTTCTTCCCAACGCGGCTTCAAGATATTTCTCGGTGGTGGGCTTGGAAACAAATCTTATGTAGGACATCAATTGGAGGAGTTCACACCTGATGAGGATTTACTGTACACATCGATTGCAGTAATGAGGATATTTGACAGATTGGGAGACAGGAAAAATCTTGCAAGAAATAGAATGCGTTATCTTGTAAATGATATGGGATGGGAGAAATTTCAAACCCTAGTTTTCAAAGAGCGTGCAATTGTAAGAGCCACCCAATCAATAATAACTCAACTAGATCTTGATCTCACTCCAGATGAAATCAAACGACCAATCAGAATTTCTGATGAGAATGGCGCGCCCGCACCAGATGGGTTTGCCAGGTGGGTGAAAACAAATACTGTTCAACAGTCTCAAAAAGAATACCGTTCCGTATTCATCACTTTAGAAGCAGGCGATATTACCGCAAGTCAGCTTAACGCATTGGCCGACATTATTCGCGAATTCTCATCTGAAGGTAAGGCCAGATGCGGATTTGTTCAGAATGTAGCTTTGAGATATGTTCACGAGGATGATTTGTCACGCCTGTATTCCAAGCTTCTTGAAGTAGGACTAGCAAAATCAGGCGCATTGACCATGACTGCGCCCATCGGATGCTCTGGAACCACCTCATGCAATCTAGCTCTGACAAACTCTCACAGACTAGCGAAAGAAATTCAGAGAAAATTCCTTGAGCTGAAACTTGATGAAGATGATGATCTTAGTGATTCGTCAATTAAGATTAGTGGCTGTCCTAATTCTTGCGGACAGCACGGAATTGCAACCATAGGGTTCTTTGGCGGAGGAGGACGTGTTGGAAGAGACATGTATCCGAATTATCAGATGTCTTTAGGCGGACGTTCTGATGGAGACACCATGTTGGGTCTGACATGTCTCAGGGTTCCCGCAAAAAGAGTGATTCCGGTAATTTTGAAAATCATTGAAACATTCAAACAAAATAAAAAAGCCGACGATACTCTCAAATCATGGATCCATAGAGTCGTAAGCGGGAACGAAGACTCGGAGATAAGATCCATCAACGACATAAAAAAGATATTAGAACCACTCATCATTCCACCAATGAAGGAGGATGATCCTGACTTTTACCTCGACTACGGTAGCGATACAAGTTATCATACAAAAACTGGAAAGGGTGAGTGTGCCGCTTGAAAGAATCGGGCAAAATCACGATGGATGTGGATTCTTTACGATCAGAAATCAGAGATAAAAGTGTGAGAGTAATTGACGTTAGAAGAGAAGAGGATTACAAACAAGATCACATCCCTACAGCTGTGAATTTACCATTAGCCAGCCTTTTATCTGACGACAGTCCTGAACGAGTTTTAAAACTTGTTACTTCAATGGGGATTGATGATGAGATCCCAGTAGTTGTTTATGACGACACATTTGGTGCTTTGGCATCAAGAGTTGCCTGGACATTGGAATACATCGGGCATTCCAATGTAACATTGCTTGAAACGACATATGGGCACTGGAAATCCTTGGGATTGGAAAAAGACTCTCAAATTCCAGATGTTCAAAGCAAAGAACACTCTATGCATCTGCATCCGGAAATCTTGGCCACCTCTGATTATCTAGAGAATGCAAAAACAAAAGACAATGTAATTTTAATAGATAATCGAGAGAGGTTGAATTTTCTAGAACAGCATATACCAGGTGCAATTAGCCTCCCTTATCGAACTCTTGCTACAAAAGACAAAATTTTACGCCCCAAAGAAGACATGAAGAGGTTATTGGACAACAGGGGAATCACTGGAAACTCAGAGATAATCACCTATTGTGGAAGCGTGGGCACGTTATCAGGTTTGGCATACTATGCCTTGAAATCTGTCGGATTGCCAAATACAAAGTTGTACGTCCGTTCTTTTAAGGAATGGAAAAACCTTCACAAACCCACAGAAAAACAAGAAGATGCAAGCTATTGGGATTTATCTGCAGAGTAGCTAAGAGGAAATTTCATTCCT
>JAGQHE010000059.1 GCA_020431995.1 Candidatus Nitrosopumilus sp. | reverse complement strand
AATTTAAAAAAAAATATTTTGATACTGTTAAAAAAGCTGAAAAATTATTTTACGGTAAAGAAAGTGATGAGAAAAAAAAATATCAACATTTGCCAAGTTCAGTGTAATGGAATTTGGGGATTATTTTACAAAAATTTGATAAAGAAATTAAAAATGAATTTGAAATTACAAATTATACTGAAGCAATTTCTAGAGATTTTGGATTGAGCAAAGACTATCATTATGATATTTCATCCATAGTTCAAATTTTTAAAAAAAATGAAATACTTGATAGTGTCCCTTTTTCATATTATAGAGCATTAAAAAGAAAAAGATCTGATTTAAAACAATTAGGACTTTTTGAAAAAGAAAAAAAACGTCTCAATAAATTGGGAAAAGAGAATAAACTTCCAGGACGAGAAAAATACAAGATCGAATTAATCGAATTAATTAATTCTGAACAATCAAAGAGAAATAAGAAATGAGTGAACAAACATGAAAAAAGGATTTTGGAGTTATATCTGAGAAAATTATGTCTGATATTGAAGATTTTAACAAACAACTAAAAGAATCTGTTAAAAAAACTGCAGAGGAACTACCAAAACTCAAAAAGGATTTAGAATCAAAACTGTCTGAATTTGGCTCTTTTGAATTAATGGCTAATGTTGCAATTCAAGAATTATTTGCTCAAAGTCCAGAATTACATAGAACTGATGATCCTGTAGGCGAAAATCCTCTAGTTGTTTATCTATTAGGACTATTTCTTCAAAAAAACAATATAGAAAAAGGAGAGCCTCATCCAAATCAAGCCTTAGATATTCTTAATTCTGTTACGAAATATTTTGATTCTTTTAAATGGAATATGATGCCGATGGATCCTGATAATCGAAAAGATACTGATTCTCTACTGGTTTCTAGTAGGTTGAAAAAACTCTTTGATGATACAAATCCCCATTGTTATCCTGATCAAAAATATGAATTAGTCAGAACGATTTTTTCATCCATAGATGACTTTCTTAAAACAAATTATGGCTTTTCTGTTAATGATGCTTTAGATTATGAAAAAAAATAGAAGAAATGATTGGTAAAAAATTACATGAAAAAGCAAAAGAGGTTCATGAAATTGTAGAAAATGCCAAAAAACAAGTTGATGGTTCTAAAAAAGAAGAATTTTTGAAAATGATTGAAAAAGAAGGATGGACCTTAGAAAATTTCATATCTTATTTTGGAAATACTCATTTTTTGTGGGGGTCCAAAAATATCTTAACTATCAATCCTACAGATTTTTGTAAAGAAGAAGGGATTAATGATGTTGAGAAATTTAAAAAGTATTTGAATACATTTAGCTGCAAAATCGGTGATCAATTTGAAAATTTTGAAAATCCTTTATCTGATAATATCCTTTTTTATAAGCCCATTATCAAAATTAGTGATGATTCTTTCTTTATTCCAAAAGCTGACATTTTAAAATACAAATTAGATTCATTATTAGAATATTTACTACAAGATGAAAAAGAGAAAAAAACAAAAACTTGGATATCTTATGATGATGCCAAATCTAAGTATCTTGAAAATAAAACATATGAATTTTTTTCTAGAGTATTTCCACAAAAGTATCTATATCAAAATCTTTTCTATAAATTTGAAGATAAACGTTCTGAAACTGATTTAGTATTAATTTATGATGAAAAAATTTTCATTATAGAATCAAAGAGTAATCACGTACCTTTGTCTGCTAAAAGAGGAGGTATAACTAGTCTTGAGCATAGTCTAAAAAAAATTATCAAGAAAGCGTATGATCAGGCAGTCAATGTTCGAATGTATATTGAATCAAAAGACTTGGTTGAATTTGAAAATAAAAAAGGCGAAGTTATTCTAACTATTAATTCTAAAGAAACAAACTTTGAATTTTTCTACATTAATGTAACTCTGGAGAATTTAGGTTCTATAGGAACAAATCTAAAAGAGTTAGATGTTTTGAAATCTTTTACAAAAAATGAATATCCTTGGTCCGTAAATCTCTATGATTTAGATATTATTTCTGATTGTATTCCAGAACCTGCATATTTCATTCATTATTTAGAACAACGTATCAAAGCTCAAAATCAAAATATTTTTCATTCTGTTGAAGAGATTGATTTTCTTGGATATTATCATAAAGTGGGTAATTTTTACAGAGAATTACTTGATCCTGATTTGAAGGCTTCTCACATTTCTATTGCGCCTGAATACTATGATGTTTTAGACAAGCATTATCTTTTTGGAGAACAAAAACCGGAACTTGTGATGCCATCAACACTAGACAAACTCATAAAAAATATGCAAAAATATCATCAAAAAGGATTTACAAAAATCACTAGTTTGTTATTGGACTTTCCTCAAGAACAACGAAAAATGATTTCAAAATCTATTGAGGAAAAATTTAACAAAACCGTGAAAACCGGAAAGCCTGATGGGATAACTTCTACACTGGGGGTTCCTTTTGATATAGGATTTTCTTATTTTACATCTTCTACTATGACTAATTTTTATCAAGATTGTAAAAAACAGATGATGAGAAGAAAATATCAGCAAAAAATCACTAGATGGGCAATGATTGGCAGAAATGTAGAAGATAAGAAAAATTTTGCTACTTTTTTCTTGTATGATAAAAACTCATGGAAACATGATTCTGAAATGGAAGAAGAAATTTCTAGACTTTTTGGAAGTTAAATTAATTTTTTGAAGAAGTGGTATACTCTAATTTGATGATACAGTTCATACGCATGCAAATATCATTAATTTGTGCCTGAAAAAGACCTTCAGGTTTGATTTTTTGGTCACAATTCTTTGAATTTACCCTCTATTTCCTTTCCAATTACTATTTGATTTTCTTGATTACATCTGTTAATTCTATAATTGACTTGATCTGAGATTCAATTTCTTTGTCAGTAGGACTTATGGTCCCATGAGTTATTCTATTTCTAAAACTTCTGATAGAATTGAATTGCTCTTTTCTTTCATCTGAAATTAAATTAGCATCATTCATTTTTCTTATAATTACACTTGGTGCAATAATCAATGCTGTAAACTGTATTCCATTTTCTTTCGCTTTTTTGATAATTTCATGTTCTAACACCATCATATTTTTATGGAATCTTCCCAATACTTCATCGGAATTATTTTCTAAAGCCATTTGAATTTTAACATTATCTAGTTCACTCTTAATATCTTGTATTCGTTCTGATAGTTCTGATGCTTTTTTATTATGTTCTTCTTTTTTATTTTTATCAGTTGTATGGATTTGTTCATCCTTTATAGAATTGTATTCGCTT
>JAGQHE010000058.1 GCA_020431995.1 Candidatus Nitrosopumilus sp. | reverse complement strand
ATGGGCAAAGAACTGGTAATTGGAGTGGTAGCGGCATTTGTAGTTGCTGGGACTATTGGACTGGTTCTGGGAATAATGTCAAAGGCAAGTAAAAGCAGTTAGTCACAAGACAAATCTTCTGCACTCATCATCTTATCAAAATCAAATCCTGACATCTGTGTATTTGAAGAGTATGGGATTATCCCTATGATGGGGGTTTCAGCATGTATCACAACGATGAGATTGTTTGGATCAAGCCTTATGTCTCCTCCGTCAAACTCGAAATCCATTGACATGAAAATGTGCTGAGCTGACGCAATTTCTTCTGATGAAAATATCCCCCCCTGTATGGCTGATGAGAATGGACTGACTGTCAGCGGCTTTACCGTAAATGTCCCGATGTGCTTTGCTTCGTAGAATGTCCTCACTTCTAGTCTTTCAAAACTTGTCCAAAACGGCATTGCATTGCAAAACTCAATATTGCCTGAATTGGACAATGCAAAAAAAGAGAACGTGCCGGGGCCGCTCCACCGATATTCAATATGCTGCATTCCAAAAGCATTCCACCCGGAAACTGCAAAAGGTATTACAATCACTATGATTGCTAATGTGGTGATGATGGAATGTTTATTCATATTTCGTTTTCTGTCTCTGTAGGAAATTCAATGATTTTGCTATTTACTAGATAGTTTATTGCTTTACCAAGATCATCGTCTGTTATTGACTCCTCTATCCACCAGTACCCGATATTTTTTACCCATTCTGGTATCTTGATGTTGTAGACATTGCTTTCATTGATTTCAAAAGGTATGCTGACTAGTTTACTGTCTACATATTTTTCAAACGCGTCCATTAGAAACCCGTCTGAAATGTTTCCTGAAAGCCAATTGCTCATTATTGGCTTGATTAATCCTGGAATGCAAATATTGGCTGAATCGACTAATTCAAACTCGGCTGTCATACTACTGTTGCCATACTCAACATCTATGAAATACTTGCCTAATGGGAATACCTCTTTTTCAAATGGAATCAACGATGGAATTGGATTCTCTAAACCTGTGATCTGAACTGGAATTGCGCTGCTTCCTTTTCCTGTATCGTCTCTGATGTGTATGATCGCAGGCTCTCCCGTAACTTCCGAAACTTTGATTGTATAAAATAATTTTTCACAATAAGTATATGTTGTCTTTTCCATGATTATGGAAACTGTCTGTTCCGCATGCACCTGGGGCAAAAACATTATGATGCAAAATACCGCAAATAATGCATATGCTTTCATCGTCATGTTTGTCTGCCCTGCTCAATAAAAATCTCCAATTAATGCTGAGGAATCCTTTTTAACAACTCAGGCGTACCTGATTCATCGAGTTTTCTGCGGAAGCAAACTCTTTGAGTGTGTGGACTGTGAAACCCCACTCAAGAGAATTTTTACTGGTTATGCCTGCCGTGGATGTTAAAATTGAATTCTCATGATTACATAATTACAAATTGTCATATATGTGACAACATTAAAATATTATTTGTAGTGTATAATCAATCGTGAAACAAGAATCTGTTCTGGAGTCCTCTCAGGTCCCTCCTAGAGCCGAAAGGCAAGTGACCTATTTTTGTAGACTGTGCAGAAATTATGGAATAAAAACTAGAAAAGCACACCTTCAAAATCATCATAACGCCTCCCGTGACACCGTGACTAAGCGAAGTAATGGTGACTTGGTAAATACAATATTCATAGAATCAAAATAACTGAGCATTTGAGTTATTAATGGGAATTTTATCACCACAGTTATGCCTAGTATTCAAGATCAGAGCTGGATCAAGCTTTGGAAGGAAAACAGTCCTGAAATACGTGATCGTGTAGTTGGATGGAGAAAACAAGCTGCGGTCACTCGTATTGACAAACCCAGTAGATTGCAAAGGGCTAGAAGATTGGGCTACAAAGCAAA
Source organism: Candidatus Nitrosopumilus sp. (assembly GCA_020431995.1). GTDB lineage: Archaea > Thermoproteota > Nitrososphaeria > Nitrososphaerales > Nitrosopumilaceae > Nitrosopumilus. The sequence continues at coordinate 12,557 of JAGQHE010000058.1, read as the reverse complement.
GCAGGGTATTATCGTTGTTAGGATGAGAGTTGGTACTGGCGGTATGAGAAAACAGAGGCCTACTGGCGGTAGACGACCAAAACATCTTGGTGTTACGAGAATAAAGGCTGATGATGATATGAAAACTGTTGCAAATAGAAGGGCTATCCAAAGATACCCGAACATGAAATTTTTAGGCTCTTACTTTGTCTATAAAGACGGAAAACATTACTGGTTTGAGGTCATCCTGGCAGATCCGTCACATCCAAGAATCATTCAAGATAAAGAATTAAACAAACGAATATCTCATACTGCATAAGTTGAAGATTCTGTTTTTGGTTTCACTTGTGTTTCTCCCTGTATTGGGTCCTGCTTATGGTCAGCTGTCTGATGCGACTGGATTGGTTAACCGGCTACATGTGGAGTCCGACGGGCATGATTTTGAAATTGAAGTCGTTTCAAATTTTGAGATTTCTGATTTTGAATTTGACCTGGATGAGAAGAGATTGACTCTCCATATCAGTAGCGGGCTGGAGAACAACCTAGGTGAGGTGCAGATTCCTCAGATGCTTTTGGGGGGCAATCTCACGTTTAATCTAAATGATCAGCAATTCTTTCCAAAAATAAAATCCAATGAAAAAATCTCTTTTGTAACATTGAACTTTGCAGGGACTGGAAATAACGAACTGGATATCTTCGGAAGCACGTATCTTTCTGAACCTACTGAGACGGAAAAGGAACGAATTCATGCCTCTGCAGAACTAGACGATGGCAATTACCTGTGGCTAGTATTGGCATGCTCGCTATGTGTTTCAGCACTCATCATTGTGCTGAAGAAAAGAAAGAAACCATTGGCTGAATGAAATCTGCTGTTTTAGGTAGCATGTGAAAATTTCAACACACGTTAATTCATGCTTCTCTTATGACTTGATAGTGGTGCTTTTAGTCCTTTGATCCAAAATGGAATATGATGTATGATTGTGCTCATAATTGGAGAAAAAAACTGCTATTGCAGGTATTGGTGACTATTGCACGAAAAGAGCTTGAATTTGGCAAAGATGTCTCCCAAGCATGCAAAATACTTGATGAACAGACGAATCTTTGTTGGCGCTACCAAAAAACAATACCTTGATGATGTGACAAAAATTCTGGCAAATCAGTGCGTTTTAACTGTGTGACTTAGTCCTCGTTCAGTAATTTTTGGATCAATGCCTCAATATGCCCTGCTTGCCCAAACGAGACGTCTCTGAGTATTCCTTTTCTGTCTACAAGTATTGTTGACGGTGTTCCTTGAAGGGCAAACTTCTCAAACGTTTCGGCAGAATATTCCTTTGATTTCATGTAGCTTTTTACCCTCTCGATGATCTGTCTTTTGTATTCTTCTGGCTGCGAATCGAATTCCGGAATCTGCGGATAGATGAATTGTAAGATCTTTTCTTGACTTATCTCGCCTGATGTCTTTGTCAGCCTGTCCATCGCTAACGGAAACGGAATCTTGAATGGCAGCTTGCCATCTTTTAGTTGTCCATACATTGAAAGTGTCTCTTTCGTCTCTCCTACTACCTCGCCTGTCTCTACGAGCATCTTCAAATTGCCTAATGTGTTCTTGTCAAAATCTTCAAATGCGGTTGCAATCCCTAAAACCCGCACTCCTTCATCTTTATACTTGTTGTAGATGTTAATGGCTTCTGGAATTGCATGCATGAAACATCCTGGGCAATTTACCTGAAAGACTTCGACCAGCACGATGTGATCTTTCTCTTGATCAAAGTTTGTTGGAGCGCCCTGCACCCATTCTGAAACTCCAAAATTTGGTGCCTTTTCGCCGATTATTGCACTCATCATGTATCACTATTTTTTTTCCATTAAATACATAACTCTGCTAATTTCAGGCCTTTTCTTAAGTAGCCTAATATAGGACACAGAAAACTCAAAAACAAATTGCAAGCAGTAACTGATGAAAGATTGATGCTTTTCTCTGAAATGGAATCAAAATACGAGCAAAAAGATACTGATTACTTTGTTTCGCTTTTGGAACACCCTGACTATGTGGTAAGAACAAGAGCCACTTGCATTCTCGTTGATTTTGGTGGGGAAGATAAAATCCCATACATTGCTAAAGTTTTAAAAAATGACAAAAATGAATTGGTACGACACGAGGCCGCCTTTTCTTTAGGACAGATGTCTTATTCTAGCGCAATTCCTCCTCTGGCTGATGCGACTCTTAATGATCCCAGCATGTTTGTACGACACGAGGCTGCGATTGCTTTGGGTGTCGTTGGAAACAAGGAGGCAAAAGAGACCCTGATAAAGGCATTAGATGACCGTGATGTGCCAGTCGTAGAATCTGCGGTTGTGGCGCTATCTAACATTGAGTTTATGGAAAAGTTAAGTAAGAATGAAAAGTTTGCAAAGTTAACAGGTGGATGAGATGAACTTTGCATATGGCGTGATTGCAGTTGTTGGCATTTTAGTTGCGATATCTGTCGGATTCATTACAATGGATCCTAATTTTATAATAGAGCCACGAGTTGTTGAAGAGAAACCTGTTCCCTGTACTCTGGAATGGGCGCCACTGTGTGGGGTTGATGGTGTGACATATGGTAATTCATGCATGCTTGATGCTGCAAATGTAAAATTGGACTATTCAGGTGAATGCAAAGTTAAAGAAATTTCAGTCCACCCAAGTATCATGCCCGGTATGGCAACTGTTGGGAATGTTTTGTTAATTGAGGTTGAGTTTAGAGATGACGATGGTAATATAGTAGACCACGTAAACTATGACATTTTTGCTACACAAGACGGAGATACAATTCTGTCTGAACCCGGTTCTCATAGGCATCCAGGGAAACACCCAATTCATGAAACTAAAGCGTTAGGCGAATCTGATGTTGAAATCAAAGTAATCGTTCAGGGTTTGGGTCATGGTGAAGAAATCACTGGACCAAAAGGACATGAACATACAATGACTGTGACTCCCCAAGCAGCTGAAGTTCCTGTACATTCTGAGATGATCGTGTCTCCTGAGACATATGATGTTTCTATTCCTCAAGGATCTGGCACACCTGGATGTGAAGATGATGCCTCTTGCTATGTTCCATATTCTCTGGAGATCAGGGTTGGTGACACAGTAATTTGGCGCAATAATGATTCAGCAGCCCATACAGTAACCAGTGGAAATATTTCTGATGGCACAGATGGCGTGTTTGATTCTGGACTGTTCATGGCAGGAACTACTTTTGAATTCACGTTTGACAAGGCAGCAACCTATGACTATTTCTGCATGGTCCATCCTTGGATGACTGGCAAAGTCATCGTTAACGAAGTTAAAGACATGATGATCTCAGAACCTGAATCTATGACTATGCCAGCAACGGAGGAGCCAACTTCTGAGCACGAGATGTCATCTATGCCAGCAACGGAAGAGCCATCTTCTGAGCCGGAGTTGATGGATACAACCATGGTTTCAATTCCAATGGGTGTTTCAGTCCCAGGATGTGAAGAGATGCATTCTTGTTATTTGCCATATGAAATCACGATATCTATTGGCGACAAGGTTACTTGGATTAATGATGATTCAGCAACTCATACAGTAACCAGTGGAAGCGCCAGTGCCGGATCAACCGGCGTATTTGATTCTGGACTGTTCATGGCAGGAACTACTTTTGAATTCACGTTTGACAAGGCAGCAACATATGACTATTTCTGCATGGTCCATCCTTGGATGACTGGCAAAGTTATAGTACATTAAAATTCTTTTAACTAATTTTATGATGAAATTAATTCCCAATCATTTTGACCATATTTACATTGTTTTTCATGTGCATTGATGTAATCCCTGTATTCTAAATCTGTTCAAGGTCATTGATCTGGAATGTTGATTTTAAATTTACGCTTTCTGCATATTGCAATAAAATCATTCAATATTTTTCATAGTACATTATCTGTAAAAAACTAAACTGTTTTTTATTTTTGAGATTTGATGAATTCTACAATGGATAGAATTTTACCCATGTCTGCAAGATGACCATAGCTTTTTCTTCTATTAATTGCTGATTTTAATGGGTCATTATTTACAGAACAAAACAATAATCTTCCATTATCTAAAGGAACTGTAATTCTTTTAATTTTTTCATATGATGCAATTGAGTACAATCCTGATCCTATGAACTTTTTAACATCTGCATTTTCTTTCCAAGCATGGAGGGCTCTCAAAATAGTTTGTTTAGTTTCATTAACAGGAACAATGTTTTTTAACCCTGTTCTTTGACTGTTCCACAAAATATTGCCATTTTCATCAGTTACTGCTGCAAACCTGACAGTTTCATCAAAATCCATAATCATGTCAAGAAGTTTTTCGTATTTATCCACAAATCATATAATTCATTTCTGTTAATAAATATTCCAAATTATTCCCTTGATGTTAAAATCCGTTCAAATTAATTTTATGATTGAGAATTTATTAAAATTTTACTCGAATGTATTTACAAAATCAACAATGGATAATATTTTCCCCATTTCAACCATTTTTCCATAACTTTTCTTTTTTGTATTTTTCATGGGCGTGTTATCTACGCTCAGAAATAGTAGATGAAATGCATCAAGTGGGAGTGTGACTCTCTTGGTTTTCTCAAAAGATGTGATGTGGTAAAGTGGGGCTCCAAGTGCGATACGATCTGCTGCCTTGCATCTATCAACCCAATCCTCAGATTCACGTTTTAGAGCTTTTTTAGTTTCCGCAATTGGGACTTGAAGTTTTGTATCTGTTCGCTTGGAATTCCATAATATTTCTCCTGAAGTATTGCTAATTATGGCTAGTCTTATTGATTCATCATAATCCATTAGCATATTGAGAACTTTTTCGTATCGTCCCATAGGTATTGTGATATTTTAGAGAATAAAAACAATTTGCTGAAATCTTAATTGTTTCAATTGACGGATTAACTTATATCTTATTTTGAACTGCTACCTATTATGCTGGGAAAGTATGCAGGTTTTGTTGGCGAAGTTTGGCAAGATTTCCCACAGCTTGCAGAGTGGCATGATGATGACCCCTCTCTCCTATCCATGTGGAGTTTAGACAAATTCATCGAAGCCGGCTATCATAATTTCCATGCAGAAAGAAAGCAATTATTCCATATCAGCAAACTGATTGAGAATTATGCTCAAGATAATAGTCAGCCATTGCTTGCCACTTTTGAAAAAATCGCACGATACAAATTTGTTGAAACAAGATATCAGAAAATGATTGAAAAAATTCCAAAAATCACGGTTGTTGCCGATTATGGTGATGCCAAAATTGACACTCCTCCAAAAATTGACGTGATTAATTGCAAGGATACTCCTCTATTTGATGTCTGGAGTGTGATAACTAGAGGGCCGTACGGGCCATTTGGTTTGATAGCTGAAGAATATGAAAGCGGAAAATTTAGAGGATTTTTCACACTGAATCCAAATGTATGTAGACACGCAGTTAACAAGATGAGCAAAATTTTAGGAACAAAATTCACATTACAATAATCTTTCTCTCATTCTTCTTTTCACAAAATCTATTTCTAAAAATAATTTAATTTTTTAAAAATATATTTGACAATCAAAATGCTTATGAAAAAACAATCTGTGTTCTTAAATCTTGATTTATGATGTTGATTGCCTTTTGAATTACATGTGGGCTTATTGAGAAGAATCCTGAAAACTGACCGTCTTGCATTTCCTCTGCAACCAATCCAAATGGACCGTTAGGACCTTTGGTGATAACTATCCACATGTCTGAAATGTTTGTTCCATCACAACTAATGACTTCAGCATCTTTTGGTGGTTGAGGTTGCAAAAATGGGTTGTTGAAATTTCCAATAATCCATGCCTTTGGAATTTTCTTAAGAATCTCTATGTATCTGTCTTCAACATATTTGAATCTCTTTTCTGTTTCAAAGGTTGCCAGAAGTGGTGCATTATGCTTTACTGCATAATTCTCAATTAATATGCTGATTCTGTATAATTCCTTTCTTGATGTGATATAACGCACATGTTCTGCGTTCATCCATTCCTCTAATGTCCAAAGTATGTTATGATCTGTGACATCTGTTGGTTTTACTTCTACTAATGCAGGAAACTCACTGTAAATTTCTGCCAAGAAACTGTTGTAACTTTGACTCATGATAGAATGATTTTGTTATGATACTTAAACTAGTGATAAATTAGTTTCTAGTGCTAAATTCCTGTCTTAATTAATCAATGTCACTTTACTATCCTGCTCCGATGACTCAAACCTGTAAATCTGTTCTACTGCCGAATCTTCAAAGATTTCAGCATCATGTGTGATTATGATAAATTGCATTGGGGTGTCTGAATTTGAAATGTTTGATAATTGAGACAGTACCGCTACTAGGGACTTTTTTCTCTCATAATCAAGGTGAGTTGTAGGCTCATCAAGAATCATTAGGTTGAGATTTGACGCTCCAAGTAGACTGGCCATGCCTAGTCTTAGGGCCAATGCTACGCTGACTTTTTCTCCGCCGCTTAGGGATTCCAAATCCAATTCTTCTGTTTTTGAATTACAAATTATTGAAATGTCTCTAGCTTTTTCTGCAAGCTGAATTCTCTGAATCTTTGTGTTAAGCAAAGCAAGATATTCGGATGCTTTGGCTGAAATTGCATTCAGTGCCCATGATCTCAAACTTGTCGCAACAGGCCCATCCCTACTGAAAACGTTATTCTGAATCTCATCAAGATTTGTGACATATTCCTTAACCACAGTTAATTCTGAAATTGCGTTTTCAATAATTTTGATTTGTTCGTTACCTTTGGATATTTTTTCTAAAATTGCCCCTATTTGTTGATCAACTTGTGACAGCTCTGTCTGTTTTTGGCTGACTGCCTTCTTTAGATCCAAAAACTCTTGCTCATCAAATCCTTTTGTCTCTGATTCTAATTTTGAAATGTGCTCAAAAATTGTTTTTGCACGAGAATCTATCTGCGATATTTCAAGTAAATTAACTTTGCTGATTATAGGAATTCTTTCTATGTTCTGTTTTTTGATTTTTACATCCTCTTCAATTTTGTTTAACTCTTCTTTTGAATTAATAGAATGCGCTCTAAGTGTAGCTTCCGCGTCTCTTGCAGATTGTAATTTTGCAGTGAATTCTTTTCTTTTTTCATTGTACATCTGATGCTCTTTTTCTTTTGCAGCAATTTGTTCTTGCAGGGATTCCAATTCTTCTCTGAGGTGTTCTTCTTGAAATAATGGATTTAGTTTTTCTACATTTGAATCACACACTGGACATTTGTTATCTTTTAACTGGAGTTTTGATGCGAGAATTCTCTTCTCTCTAAGTGATGCTGTTTGGTTTTTCATTTCTTGGATTTCATTTAATGTGCCTTCGACTGCCTCCTCTGCTTTTTGAATTTTGGATTCTAAATTCTCTTTTAGGCTTGCAGACTCAAAACATCCCTCACAATCACGTATTTTACGCTCATTTTCACTGATTTCACGTTGAATTTCACGAATTGCCTCTTTGGCATACTCTATGAGTTCTCTTTTCCTTGATTCTAGCTGATTAATCTTGTCTATTTTTGGAGTTTCAATTTCCACTCTTTTCCTTAATCCTTCTACTTCTTTTTGCAATTTTTCTTGATTTGATTGTAATTGATCTTTTCTTGGTATGGCCTCATCAATTTCCTTCTGATGTTTTTCTAAATCTCTTGATAAAATTTCGACGTGCGTGTCATCATAACCGATTTTATCTCTGATGCTTTGACGAAATTCTTTGTTGACTATTTTAATGGATTCTGAGGCAACATCAAGCTTATCTATTCCTATTATTGCATTAAGCAATTCTTTGAATTCTTTTGGTTTTGCATTGATGATTGCATTTAGTTCTCCTTGTTGGACGATGGATGCTACTTTTAATTTCTCAAAATCAAGACCTATACTCTTTTCAATTTCTCTTGTTGTTGACTCTCCAAACTGTTTTCGCTCACCTGCTGCTATCTCTGTTCTTTCATCTTCTGTGATTTCTGAGAATTTTGCAGAAAGGGTTCCTTTGCTGTCTATTTTCCTTACAGCTTCGTAGTCTTTCCCATTTACTGAAAAGTTAACTTTTGCAAAGCCCTGATTGGCACCACGTTTGATTAAACTCCTGTTTGATTTTCTCGTGTGCTTTCCAAATAACGCAAATGTGATTGCGTCAATAATGCTTGATTTCCCAGCGCCGTTATGTCCTACAAAAACTGTGACCCCGTTATCAAATTCTATTTTTGTGTTGGAATGAGATAGAAAGTCTCCCATCTCTACTGACGTGATCACGGTTTTTTCTCCTTTTTGAATTTCTCAAAATTCTCAAAAATTATTTGTGATGCTTCTTTGATTTGGCCTGCAACTAATATTGGAAGTAATTCCTTTATTGCGAAATTAGCTGATTTATCTGAACCTAAAGCATCTACCGATAATCTGTACATCTCATCGTCAATTACATTTGGTCTTTCTAGGAATACTGATGAGTCTGAAATATGTTTTGTATTGATTCTCCAAAAACATCTCAGAACAAGTGAATTTAGTCTTGAAATCTGTGCCTGAATATGCTCTGTTTCTATCTTGTCTCCTTGAATCTTTATCTCGACAATTGGTTTTTTTCTATAGCCAGAAATCTTCCCTGAAATGTCATTGATGGTTTTAGCCAATTCCTCATATTCTGTTGCGAATGAAAATTGCGGTCGTATGTCCAGTTCAACCCAATCTGTTTTGCTCTCTTTTCCGGAAATATCTACTTGGAAAAATCCTTTCTTTGTTTCTTTGATTCCCTCACTGGTGGTCGACTCTATTGATCCTGGATATGCTACCGGTCCGTTTAGATTATTGAACTCCTTGATGTCTTTGTCGTGAAGATGACCCATTGCATAATATGTGAAATTTTTAGGCAAGTCTGTTGATTGTAATTCTCCTGCAAATTTATTGAATTCTGTCACCCCTTGATGTAGCACTAAAATCTTATGTCCTGAATGATTCTCTGCAATTTTATCTATGTTTTTAAATTTCTCTTCATACTGTTGCATCTCTGCTTTTCTTATTTTGTCAAATCCTGCAATCAGCGTACCTTTGTATTCAAATGGATTTCCCTGACCGATATATTTTGAAAATCCTAGATTGTGATAAACATATGGTATTGGGGTTGTCCTTATTCTGCTGATGTCGTGTTCGCCCAAAATGAAAAACGAGTCAATACTGTTTTCTTTTAACCGCTTTAATCCGTTCGCCATCTGTACAATTGCAGTTCCGCTTGGATTTGGTACGTGAAAAATATCACCTGCAAATATTACAAAATCAATATGATCTTTTATTGTTGTGTCAATTGCTTGATTAAACGCATCGTACACATCTTGCTCTCGCTCCTCTGAACCATACTGTACTAATCCCAAATGTGTGTCTGAAATGTGAGAAAATAACATTAGTCTAACAACAAATCTTTTTGGACAAGCCCCTGTGTTGATTCTATTGCGACTTCATTCATTCTGCCTGCACTTGCCCATGCATTGACTGCACTTTGGTCGGACCCCATTATCTTTTCCTTTACTTCTTCGACATGAACTAAAGATGGAAGATTCGTCCATTGACCAACAAGAACTGCATCTCCTACATTAAGTGAAGTTAATTGGGCTATTAATTCGCGACTGGTTGACTCTGTTGCTGAGGCTATCTGGCGTTGATCATCCTCCTGGATGATCTTCATAATTGCAAAAGAACCCATCTGACTCAGCACATTTAGATCAACACTCCGTGGTCTTTGTGATACGATTCCTAGCCCTAATCCGAATTTTCTTCCTTCTCTTGCAATTTTTGCAGCCCAATATTTTGCACTAGTATCATGATCTTTTGGAATGAATACGTGCGCTTCTTCTATGATTACGAAAATTGGTGAATTAAATCGATAGTTACTATCTTTTTTTGCTCTTCCATGTCTTGCAATGCTTGCATCTTTTCTGTCTTTGAGCAACTGCTGCAAGTAAAACGCAACTGCAACATTTGCCTGTTTTTCTGAAAGCTCCGAAATATTGAGAATGTTAGTTCTGCCTTCTTTGATAAAGCTGATCGGATCGCCCATGTCAGGATCTAAAATGTCCTCAAATCTTCTTTGAGCTTCTTCTACTATGTCTTGAACTCGGTATGCTGATGCCCTTATTTCCTTTATTTTTTTATCTTCTGAGTTTACTATGAAATCTACCTCGTTTTCTAATTTGATCCAAAATTCTTTTGATTCTCTCACTTGTTTTGTAAACGCCATTCTTAAAACGCGTTGCTGGACATTGGCACCATCTCTTATTTCTAAAACTTCTGAGAACTGATCTGCATCTAATAGTCGCGGATTGATCTTTGCATCAATTACATTAATGTGAGGGATGTTAAGAGATGTGTAATCATTATGATAATCAAAAATTACCACGGTTCCATTTAATTTTGAAATTTGTTTTGTAACTAGCGATACCAAATTACTTTTCCCCATTCCGGTCATTGCTAATATCCCCAAATGCCTTGAAACAATTTTGTCTAAGTTCACTTTTGCATCTGTCGTTTTGTTCCGTAAGAGGCTTCCAATCTTCACCCATCCTTCCTTTTTTGGACTGAAGATTTCTTCTAGGTCTTGTCTGCCTGGTAAGGTGATCTCTGTACCTGGAATTGGCGGCATTGCAGGTATTGTTGATTGACCTCTTCTTAGACTCTCTAAAAATCCTAAAATCCCGATATGTGCTGTAAATGTCTTGTCTCTTTTGTTTAATTCAGCAATCTCCGTACTCTCTTCTGCCTCATCAAAATTCCTGACATCCGTAAACGCGGCACTTGATACGGAGGATCTCTCGACTAACCCAAGAACTTCCCCCTCATCCGTGTTGATTTTGATGTATTCCCCTACTGAAAGAGCTCTTGATGTTATTGCTGTGACAGATGTGGGCTTTGATTCCCCTATTACGTAACCTAAACTCAACCCAATACCTCACGCGAGCCTATCTCATTACTTAATCCTAACAAACTGACCATTTTTGCAAGTTCCTTATCAGATATTTTACAGTTATTATGAGCAAGCTTTAGCGCATAAGGGTATCCTCCTATGCTGGTTTTGTACAATTTGTTCAATAATGATCTGATCTCTATTTCATCATGATCATTTCCTAACAGTTCTAGCTTGATTATGGGTGTGGATTCACTTAGTCTAACAAATGTAGATGATATTACTTTGTCCGAACCATATTTCTTTTCTACAAATATCTTGCTAAATCCTGGGCCTTTTGTTATGTGATTATAATAAAAAATATCTCCTGCTAGGGAGCCTAGGTTCTCAAATTGCTTCTTTGTATTTGACGTCTTTGCAATAAATATGACATTGTTTCGCCTCTTCATCATTTTGACAACCAGTGCATCTAGCGATGACTGCCTTGTCATGAATTGAGAATGAAGTGAGCCATCCATCAAAACCAAGTCCACTTCATCTACTGTCTGTTCACACGCGTCAATCTCCATCTTGCTTGCAATCCTTGAAAGATCTGTGTCGGAACCCAGACCTGAATCGTGTAGATCTATTAGTACTTCACCATCTGATCTGATTGAAACTGCAGTAGTTGCCCAAAGCTCAATCCCCTGAAATTTAGTATTGTTGAAACTACTGTCAATGCCTGCAGTAGTTGCTTCTTCTCTTGTAGGTGTGAATTCTATCCAATTTTCTCTTGCTTTTTGTAAAATTTTCTCAAATTTGGGTCCTCTTAGAATAGATAATATCCGCTCTCTGTTGATAATTGCATCCTTGTAAACCGTATTTAGCATAACAGTACTTTGCTAGTTTGAATAAAATCTTTAGGTTATGCTGAACTTTGACAAAACTGTTCTCTTAAACCATTTCATCCAATTCTTCCCTTGAGAATCACTTTCTCACTAGTTCCAGAAGGCGTGCTGGTATCGACGTATCTGATTTCGTATGTGTCTCCTATGTGGATTGTTTTGCCATCTATCTCTCGTGGAATCTTGATTATGACTTCAAATGTGTCTGTATTGGGTCCTGTTTCTACCAGGTATCCTCTGTTCGCATCAAATTTTGGGTTTGCAAGGGTGGTTCTAATCCCACCTTCACCTCTGAATTCTAATTTATTCAATGATATCTTATCTTCATTTTTTGAATCCAGATTTGCGTCAGGCTCGTAAATTCTCACAGTAAACTCGTGACCTATTCTGGAGCCGCCTCCATATGATTCGATATTTGCAAATGTCTTTGTCAGTGGAATTGACTTTACAAGAACTCTCCTCTCTCCAGAATAATCAGATTCATCCAAATATTTTATCAAGACGATGTCGTCTTGATTAAGTGGCCTCCCATTGATGGTGTCGGGTAACTCTAGTCTGATGTAGAATTGACCTGTGTCAGGCCCAGTCTCTATCATGTTATTCGGACCTCTAATCGGTATGCCGTTAATTGTAAACTCAAACAGTCCTTGAGTTGACACAGTCTCAACACCGCTATGCGCCAAATTCAAATCTTGATCTGTTATGTAAAAATTCACGACTGCCATGCTTGATGCAGGAACTGTCTTGATCTCTT
>JAGQHE010000057.1 GCA_020431995.1 Candidatus Nitrosopumilus sp. | reverse complement strand
TTATCATAAAATATGAATTAATACATACATTATTTTATTAATTAATTTTTTAGGTTGCCTTTGATGACAAGTAAAACAATACTGGGCGGAATCATTGCCATTGCCTTTGTTGCAGGAGGTCTTGCAACAGGATCCGTTGCATCTGCCCAATAAGCAGGCATAGACAATCCAATAGTTGATGCACTCAATGCATTGACTGCTACCGTACAAGGAATTGAACCAACGGTAAATGTTGATAATGAAATGATAGTTCCAGAAGACGCAATACAGGTTGAAGTGGTTGGAGTTCAGGGACCACCGGGTGATCAGGGACCAGCAGGAGAGCTAAGGTTTTACACAATAGTAAAAGCATCAACGGAGGTATTGTTTGATGGTACTATTCGAGCAGCGACTACCTGTGATAAAGGAGATATCGCCACAGGAAGAGGATTCATTTCATGCGATGCTATTCTCGTGAAGAAGTCTTCTGATAGTGGTGGAACTAGTGGATGGGAAGCAGTGGAAGTCAAAATTCAAGATGGCAATGAATTCCTAAGTGTAAGGGCTACCTGTCTTGACAACGAACCCTTTAGGACTATCACTCAATGACCCATACAATCAAAACCTCTCTTTTTCTTTTTTTCTCCGCCCGACAATCTCAACGGGTCGTGCGCCGGAGCTTATCAACGCAAGGTAATACGCTCTTCTCTCATATGAGGCAATCCTTAGAATCTTTTCAATCTCTTCATGTGAAATGGTGTGTCTCTCTTCCTGAATATTTTGCGGCCACTCTGACTCTTTGATCAATTCTAATTTTTTGATACTTTAGGTAACGGTTCAGTCCAGAAATATAGTTTACAAGTGTGTTATGTTGCAACTTGCCGGCAACATGATTTATCAAATCTTGAATTACTTCCAGAATGATCTCATCTGGGAATTCTTCTTTTCATGATTCAATGATAATTTCATCTAGTGTTTGGTTGTGAGTTTTGATACAAAATTCATTGAAGATTTTATTGGAGTGAATAATGTTTTCTCTGCACTTCTAGACAGATTTGCAATCTTGTCTTTTAGAAAGTTATCAAAAGTCTTCTCTCTTTGAATCAATGCAGTACATTTTCATGGCTAAATGCAAGGTGGATGATTTTATCACACTATGAACTATGTACGGATGAGACGTACTGAAACACCTCATCAATCAACTCCACACTCAGCTCGGATTTGATGTTCTCAGGGATTACTTTCAGGACAAAATCATACATTGTGGTGTTTTTAGGAAGGCTGTCTCTTTCTTGTAAGAGTGAGAACACAGCAATACCATTTGAGATTATTGCAATCATCTTCTCCTTGTCTGAAAGCGTCATGACTTTATGGAAAACGGTTCTGATTTAATATAAATCCGGCTTTCAGGCATATGACTTGTCCAGTCTCAGACTTTGCAGGGTTTGAATCGATTCTTCTACGTCTAGTGTCTCAAACTCCATGCCATGTCCTTTTGTCTCTTTAACAGGCTGGTTCTGTGATGCGTGGTATCCTACATACCCTGCAGTGATGACAAACATTGTAATTACCAGCAGAATCAGGATGTTCATGTTATTTTGAATTGAATGCCTACATGCTATAAGCATTATGAAAATTGACGGCTGTACGTAATTCAGCATAAGAATGACTTGTTCCAATGAAGATAGGATCTCGGATCAAAAAGCATGATCTTACTAATGATCTGGAACAACCTTCAGGATTTGGAATAATTCAAAAGCATCTGATGGTTCAAATACAATGTCATGGAAGGTTGACCTGTCATTGTTTCAGAACTAGTATTTTTAAAACCTGCATTGCCATAACCGTTTCTTCGTTTGAAATTGCATTGATGTGAAATCTTATTCTAGATTTATTTAATACTTGGGTATGATTAACTTATGGCAGGATCTGATGATCTAATAAGAAATTTTCAGTTCACGGTAAGTCTTGGAGGCGAAATTACTGCGTTTCAAGAGGTAATTCTTCCAGAATCTGAAATCGAAGTGTTAGAGTACAGGAACGGCTCTGACGTTTACTCCAGTACAAGGAAAATCCCCGGACTTGTCAAATACTCAAATCTGATCCTGAAACGTGGTCTGATAAAGTCGCCTGAACTGCATGGTTGGTTCAAGCAGGCCAAGCAAGGCATTCCTGAAAGAAAAGATATCACAGTCAGCATTCTGAATGAGGAGCACGAGCCTTTTGTGATATGGAAACTAAGGAACTGCTGGCCTGTAAAATACAGCGGCCCGACATTAAGTGCAAAGGGCAACGAGGTTGCAATAGAGACATTGGAAATTGCAACTGAGGACGTTGACGTGGAAACAGTATGATCTGACTGATTTTTTCAGGTGGTTTTAACGCTGCAAACATCTGTGAAGTCCGTGTATATTGATAGGTCATGCTGTATTGAGTTTTGAAACGTTTGTTTTAGCTTGTTGCTAAATGATACAACCGTGGTTATCTGCATTGGCTGCCTGCATGCAACATAGAATTGAAACGAGTCTACCAGCATCTTGATTTTTTTTCCTGGTGGCAAGAAGCTCAATGACTGGAAGATTCTGAGTGACGAGATATCCTTTGTTTTTTGCATGCCCAGAATTTTTTTGTTGAATCTGACTGATGTGTTGTATGCCGAATCATCCCCTATGTTCTCAATCACGATGGAAATCAACCCGTCATTGTGCTCAAAATCAACTATAACATCTGGTTTTCTTGATAGGTCAGGATCTGTCTGAGTCGCCATTGCCACTTTGCGGGTTGGTTTGCCTAGATCTTTTTTTACTGGGTTGGTATTTTCATCATCTGTTTTGGATCTTTTGGCGGCCATGTTGAAGAAGGATTACTGCTCGGCAGGTTCTTTTACTGACAGGTCCCTTTCCCATCCCTCGTTTTCTAGAGTGATGCTCTCTATTGCAACAGAGAAAGAATTAGCATCAAGTTCTGGCAATGCGGTGTATTCTGAAACCCAGCACCTTCTGATCATGTATGAGATTACCAGCATCCCAGCCTCGTTAAACATCTCAATGATTATGTCCCTGCGAAAATTCTTCAAGGACATCTCAGAACCCATGCTTCCGCTAATGTTGAATACCTGATTTGCCCAGTTCTCAAATTCGGTATCATGGGTAATTCCACGTTCCAGTGTGATTGGGCCATACTTTGTAAATCCTGGCATTTTTTTTATGCTGCTAGAGTTTGCACCGTCTCTGTACTCTATGACCTCGGTGCTTCTTTTTAATGGGGATACCCTTGAGACTCCTGCGACATACCTGCCATTCCATTTTACTCTGAACTTGAAATTCTTGTAAGGGTCTGTTCTGTGAGTGTTTACTGTGAATGATGCCATGATCTTATTCCTCCTTTGAAGATAATATCTTTTTCTCACCACCAAACATGGTTTGCCTGAACTTGGAAGGACACACAGATTTTTTTTGTCAAAATGTTGTCAGGCATGTTGGAAGAGAAAAACCTTTTCTGAAAAGTCACTCAATGATAAAAGCATGCATCTTGCCAATTATGACACATGTTACACCTGACTTAATCTCAAAGGAAACTAATTGATTTTCTGATTGAATGCCAACTTCCTTTCTTTCGTGAAACTGCTGTGTACGTTACTAACCTTTTTTTACCTTGTACACAGACAACTTCGTAATGAACAAATACCAAATAATGACTTCAATACTTCTTAGTGCGCTGACACTATCTGCTACTCCATATGTCTTTGCTGAAGAGATTAACATCAGCATCCCTACCGGAACATCTGCTCCTGGATGTGATGAAACAAACGAATGTTACATTCCAAGCAAAGTCACGGTTCATCCTGGTGACACAGTCGTGTGGAGCAATGATGATTCCGCAGCACACACAGTAACTAGTGAAAACACTGATGATGGTTTTGATAGCGGCATATTCATGGCTGGAACTTCATTTTCCGCAAAGTTTGACACATTAGGCGAGTACAATTACTTTTGCATGGTCCACCCATGGATGAAAGGAAGTGTGCTTGTAACTGTCGGAGGAATGCCTGAGGCTAATCTGGGCGCAATCACAATAGGGAACACAGCTGCAAACAGCTCTACCAATGACCTCATGGCCGAGATCACTTCCACCAGTGGCAAACAGGGCGAAGAAATGACCATTGACGTCAAGATCACCGACTTGCAAGGAAATCCGCCACAGCATCTAACATACAATATTCAGGCAATGCAAGGAACCATAGTCCTGTTAAACGAAGAAGGTCACATGCATAATGGGGTCACAACCGCAACTCACAAGACAAAAGCCTTGACAGTCGCTGCATCTGATGACACTCCTGTCAACATTTCTGTGAATGCAGTAGGCTTTGGACACGATGACCAGTATGTGGAATCTTTTGGAGAGATAACTACGAAGAAGGTCGTTCCGGAATTCGGATCTCTTGTCTTGATGATGCTTGCATTATCCATAGTTAGCATCATTGCAGTAACCAAAAAATCTGGCTCGTTCCTGCAAGTATAGATCCCCATTTTTATTTTTATTTTATACTGTTCCTAAACCTGTGTTTTTAAGATCTGGTTTTGTCAGAGGCATTTACAGAACAATGTTTTTAGGGATATCTGCAAGATACCTCATTCATTGCATAAAAAAACAAGACAAAACGCCATTCCGAAGATATACGACTTAACAATTCGAAAGATTCTACAAAATTGTTCCAGATTATCTTCGCAATCTAAGATCATGGGTCATGAGGAGGCGATAACATGAAAATGGAAATTAAAAACGATTAAGAGGAACCATGCCAGTTATACCTCAACGGTACTCCCGTGTCTGAGATTGGCACGATGACTGGTGTAAAGCCAAAGGCAACATACAAGACGTTTGAGCGCCTGCGCAATTCTAAAAATGTATACGATAATGTCGACAGTGTGGACAAAAATGACGATAACACAGTAGACAATATCGAATATCATGTAGGCAATGTCAACAAAAATTCCAAGACACTGCAATATGGATTGTGCACCAGCGATAGATGATATGATGGCACTGGACAGCCTGGAAAAATCCCTTGTTAAACTAGGGTGGCATCAAATTTTAATTCATGAATGAATCAAAAGGATCAAGATAATACAAATTATTTAGGTCATCTTGTAATTCTCACAGCGGATTATTAAAAATATGTTCGATGCAAAAAATCATATTCAAAAATTAAATTCCATACAATTCGAACTTTATGTCAAACGTTCCATCTTCTCTTTTGTTATGACTGGGGACAAAACCTAAAGGTGATAACATTGCAGAAATATAATCTATCATACTTTTGTACCCGCAGAGGTAAAAAAATGAATTATCATGAGTTATTGGTTTTCCTAAAATTTGTTCTAATTTTGAATCATGTCTATCAATTCCAGAAAGAAGACTTTCGACTCTTCCATTATTGCCTTTCCAATTCTCAGACAGCGTGTCATTGGGACGGCTAACAGTTGGAACGTATGTAAAATCCCATGAGTCATTTTTTTCACAAGACATGCTTTCCAGCAATCCTCTGTAACCTAGTTCTTGAGCAAAACTGACCCCGTGAAGCAATGTTATTTTTTTGGATGTACCGATTTTTTTCAAATAAAGCACATAGCTCATAAAGGGAGCAAGTCCTGTGCCAGAACAAACAAGTATCATCTGTCTTTGGTCGTGGGTTCCATCCGGTTTTTTGTCCTCAATTGTAAAAGCACCGTGCGGGGATTGCAAAAAAACCAGATCACCTAAATTCATTTTAAAAAGAGCAGTTGTAAATTTTCCTATTGTAGGATGCTCTTTATGTTTTATGTAAAACTCGTAATAGTTTTTTACATGGGGTGGTGATGCCAATGAATAGGCTCTATGGGTGATTTCTTTTTCATCTAGTTTTAGGCCTAAATTGACAAATTGCCCTGGCTTGAAGTCATTAATTGGAGAACGATCTGCATACTCAAACCTGAAAACAGCCAAATCGTCTGTAATGTTCTTTTTGTAGATTAATCGTCCTTGAATGGGTTCCAAACATTACCACTTTATAATTTGTCATCAAAATGACTAGTGTGCCGAGTCACTCTGTCTTGTGTACTTCCGGATTCTTTGGGATATGACTCTCTGTGAGATCTATCTCGCAGTTCCTCCTCGCGTTCTTTTCTTGCGTGGTGCAGTCTGTCTTTTTCATGAATGAATTCTTGACCGCATTTCTCACATTTTAGAATGGTTTTATGGTGCTCATGCCTTACATGAACTACCAACTCATCATGATTTAAGAATTTTGCATCACATTGAGTGCAGTTGTCCTTTTTACTGAATGGATTTTTCATATGTCATGCAAACTGACACCTGAATGGTAATAAGGATTGGTTAACCATGTTAATCGATGGTTATTACTTGCATTCATACATCAAACACATGAATAAAAAAATAATTGTAAGTGTGGCGGTTGCTGCAGTAATAATGTCTTCACTTTTGGTGGTTATTGCATTAAAAACAACATTGGGGGATGACGCAGCAGAGTTGCCAGGTGAGGAAGGGATTGAAAAGACATACAATCTTCAGGAGGAAAATGAGCGAGGCGAATCTGCTGCAGATGAGGCAAGAGAGTATGGTGGAAAGTGAGGCTCACATCTGAAGATTTGACAAGACATACAGAGCTTAAAAAGAAATTAGGGAAAATAAGAAAAATCGTATCAAATACCAAACAAAATCCGACAAATCATATACAAAACAATATCGAGAATACGTTATAATCTAAATACTTCGCATGATATCTTAATTTCAATCTGATGGACAAAGAAACAAAATCAGACCATGAATTAGTTCTAGTTTTACAAGGTGGGGGCTCACTTGGTGCTTACGAATGTGGGGCGTTCAAGACACTTACCAAACACAACATCCAATTTGATGTAATAGTTGGAACTTCAATAGGGGCAGTAAACGCATCAGTCATTACAGGCTCAAAAGAAGATGATGCGGCAATGAATTTAGAAAATTTTTGGCTAGGACTGGCAGAGAATATGACCTCGGTTATCCCTGAATTTGAACGGGCCTATTTTTCTACGGCATATGCTTCAATTTGGGGAAATCCACGCGTTGCACTTCCGATATATGGAATTCCAAACCCCTGGCTATTTTCATTGAATCAACCTTTTCTTTATGACAATACTCCGCTCAAAGAAACACTGACAGAATTCATTGATTTTAAAAAACTAAACAGGAAACACCCAAGAGTAATTTTGACTTCAGTAGACATTATGGAAGGAAATGCCGTGTCCTTTGATAGTGAAAAAGTTCGGATAGATGTTGATCACATCATGGCAAGCGCCGGCTATCCGTTCTATGGAATTTCATGGACAAGAAAGGATGGAAGATACCTTTGGGACGGAAGCCTTTTGAGCAACACTCCCCTTAGAGAGGCAATCGACGCGTCGCCAATTTTGGATAAAGACGTATACTTGGTAAGCCTGTTTCCGAGACGACAAGAATCGCTTCCAAAAAACATGACAGAGTCGTGGCACAGGGCAAGAGACATTATGCACAGCGATAAAACAGAACATAATGTAAAAATGTCAAAAGTCATCTCAAGATATGTAGATATCATAAAGAAAATGCACGATCTCTTACAAAAAGCAGAACTTGACAAAAAGAGCATGGAAGAGATGGAAAAGTTGGAGTCTGAATACCGCAAGCTCGCATCAAAGCGTGGTGCAATAATACAAAACATTGTAAGGATTGAAAGGAAGGAAAACACTCATTTTCTTTTAGAAGATGCAGATTTTTCGTTATCAAAAATCAAACACCTGATTGAAGAAGGCAAACGTGATGCAGAATATGTTTTAAAACAAACACAATAATTAGTTACAACAAAACTGCGACCATGATGATCGAGAATCAAGAGGTTTCATTAGACATAATGTAGTATTTAAACAAATGAGACGGAGCCTATTTTTGCTATTTCAAATCATAGTTGTCCATCCAAGTCATTAGTAGATTACGCACAAAATCGCACATGTATTATTTTTATGATCATTTTCCATGACAAATGTCATTTTCAAAGCATTCCAAGTCCGTATTCTTAAATTGGGTGTTTGTCAGATCTGCCTCACTCAAGTCTGCAAATCGTAAGCTGCTGTTCTCTACAATTGCGTCTGCCAGTGTTGCATTTACCAGTATTGCCTGCTCCATGCTTACACCAAGCAGAAACGCTCCCCTGAGATTTACGTTTGTAAGATCCGCATTGTCAAAGATCACATATTCTAGCCTTGTATTTTCCAGATTTGCCCCAGACAAGTCCTTTCCTGACAAATCAATGTTGACAATGTTGCAGTCCTTCCAGTTGATACCTGGTCCTGCTTCTGCATTACACTCTCCAAAGAACACCATACCAAATATTACAACCGTGCCTATTGCAAGGCCAACACCTACAACAATACCAATCACAGATTTTGCCAGATTATTCATATTTTAGACATCAATTCAGAACAAATTCATCTATTTGAAATGTTGTTTTTTAATTATTGATTTTCGGGTTTGCACCATCTTTATTTTTTTTGTTATAGTATAATGGGTAAAAATACTATGAAATATCTAATGTCATTAATAATTAATGCAAAACAATCATGGTACATAAAAAAATCATTGCTTCACTGTCTCTCTTTCTGTAATGCTCATTGCGTCATCTAATTCAATTACCGTTTTTGCCAGTAGAAAAAGTGTAAGATTAACGATAGTGCAAAACAAACTAACATGTTAAATTACATGATGTTTTGATTAATTGTTTATTGCAAGATTGGGAATAAGCCTATCAGTCCTTTTGCAAGCATATCAAATGCCATGGCCATCAATATCAGCCCCATTATTCGAGTGATGACGTTCAGTCCTGTCTTGCCCAACTTTTTAGCAATAGGAGGTGCAAAATAAAAAACAACAAAAACCACTAAAGACACTACAATAATTCCTATCCCTATGGCCAAAAATCCTGTAGTGGAATTGTATGTGTGGGATAGATTGATTATTGTGCTAATCGTTCCTGGCCCTGCAAGAAGAGGTATTGCCAATGGAACTGTTGCAACAGAGGATGGATTTTCTATCTTGTGAGCATCCTCATTTCCACGTGTTTTGTCTTCTTCATGTTTTGCAGATATCATCCCTAAACCAATTAGAAAAATAATGATTCCTCCCGCCATTGTAAATCCCGCAATATCCACTCCAAAAAAATTGAGTAGTCGTATTCCAGAAAACAAGAATACGAATAAAATTACATTTACTGCTAGAACCATGACTAGAAGAATTTTTTTCCTGTCAACAGATGAGTATTTTGAAGTTAAGTTAATGTAAATTCCAAGTAACGCAAAAGGATTCATCAATGCGAATAATACTGTAATCGCATTTGGGATTTCTACAGATAAAGTATCTTGCACACAGATTAAGAATATTTGGTATTTTTATCATTTCTTGCTCATATTTCAAATGAGAATGGCATGACTATGCTCTGTAGAAATATGTCATTAACAATGTAAAACCATGACCTTCAATTTTGGTTATCCATATTGTCTACAAATCCATATTTTCCTGAAATTATCTAAAAAAAGAAGCCCTTCAAATTTCATGATGATTTTTGGCATTTATGCTAGATGTGTGCCTAAAAATTAATTACACCATAATATGTGGAATAAAGTGAATTATGATAGAAACCGAACTGGGATCTTTGCGCAGAACTCACTACTCTGACGAAATCAACTCATCCATGGACGGGATCATAGTCACCGTGATGGGCTGGATCCTAACAGTCAGAGGGCATGGGAACATCAGCTTTGCCACCATCTGCGACAAAAACGGGAGCATCTCGGTCGTGGCAAAGAAGGGGGACTGCCAGGATGACATTCGTGAGAAGATATCTTCGCTGAAGGCACACTCTTCAATCGGAATAGTGGGAAAAGTAAAGTCCTCTGAAAAGGCCCCTGGAGGGTATGAGATAATTCCTACAGAACTGAGGGTGTTCTCACAGGTTGAGAAAATCCCGCCTTTTGAGCCCACTGCAAAGACCGTGAAGAACATAGATACCAGGTTGGAGGTAAGGCCTATTGATCTTAGGCGCAGCATGCTGCAGCATATCTTCAAGGCAAGAAGTGCAGTGCTAAGTTCAATCAGGGACTATTTCAATGATCAGAAATTCGTAGAGATTAACACGCCTAAGATGATTGCAACTGCCACCGAGGGCGGTGCTGCGCTCTTTCCAATATTCTATTATAACAAGGAGGCCTTCCTGGCCCAAAGCCCGCAATTGTACAAGGAACAGCTCACAATGAGCTTTGAGAAAGTCTTTGAGATTGCGCCCATTTTCAGGGCAGAGGCGTCAAGAACAAACCGCCACCTTGCAGAGGCAATATCCATTGACTTGGAGGAGGCATTCGTAGACTATAATGACATCATGAGCAGGATTGAGGACATCATCAAAATCTCAATCAAGGCAGTCAACGATTACCTCAAGGACAACCCTGATGCGGAGTTTACTGCGCCTCAAGTATCTGAGAAGATTCCGCGGTACTCTTATGACGAACTGGTTGAGAGAATGCAGAAGGCAGGCGCAAAGACAGAGTGGGGTGATGATCTGTATCCGTCAAACCTCAAGAAAATCGGCGTCGAAGGGTTTTACTTTATCAAGGACTGGCCGCTTGCGCCAAAGCCGTTTTATGTCAAAGGTAGCAAGTCCAATCCCAAGGTCTCAGAATCATTTGACCTGATGTTTGGGGATTTGGAACTGTCTTCCGGCAGCACACGAATTGAAAAACGTGACGAGCTGGCAGCAAGGATGAAGAACAAGGGAATGAACACGGATGCGTTTGAGTATCATCTTGGGGCATTTGACTATGGCGTGCCGCCGCACGCAGGATGCGGTATAGGGCTTGAGCGGCTGATAATGGCACTTACAGGCACAGAAAACATACGAGATGTGACATTCTACCCAAGGGATGTCGACAGACTGACACCATAGAGCACGGTCTTTTTGAGACATGCTCAGAATTATTGCCAGGTTGTCTCATCCTTATTGCTCTGGACGGCTCTTCCTGTAGTTGCATGACAATAGGCAACAGTTTGTCATGGCATTGAGAACATGCATTCCAATATGCTGTTCATGTTTTGATCCTGACGATGCTAAAATGACATGATGCAGTATATGAAATGTCAATTTTGTTTGATCCTGTTTTTGATTATCTGTATTTTTCATCTCGTTATATGAATATGACAATAATGCACGAACATTTTGAAAATGAATTACAGGACTGAGACATGAAACAAGATGGATTCTTGACAAAGTATTGGTCTGGCCAGCAGTTTGTTGGGATACCTGTTGTCGACAGCAAGGGAAATGACTGTGGAAAAATACAGTCGCTGTGCATAGATCCAAAAACCTTCTCGGTTTCTGGAATCATTGCAAAAAAGAGAGTGTCTTCAGAGTATTTCATATCTGCCACTTATTTTGGAACTTTGAGCAAGTCTTCTCTCATACTGAACTCAGTCCCGATAAAACCAAACGACAGGATTGTAAGCATAGACGGGAAAAATGTAGGCAAGGTAATCAAGATAAACTTGAATCCAGACACAAACAAGATAGAATCCCTTGAGATAAAGTCGCGCTTTAAATCGCAGACAGTCCTTTCTGACCGGATTGTTGGGGTCGGAGATAAAATCACCATCAAAAATTGATCATGTGCTTGTCCTGACAATGAAGATGTTAAAATAATCCGGATGGGTTATGATTACGAGGACACACGATGGATGGTGGCATAGAAAAACCAGAGGATTCTAAAACGCTCAAAAAACAAGAGCGTGTCATAGAAGACATTGCAAAGAATTATGCCAATGCAGCAGAGCATGGAAAACAGATTGGAAAAGAATCCCTGTCAAAGATAAGCCAGGTCACCAATAGCACCGCAGAATTTCTCAGATCCCAAGAGCATCTAAAAACGCTAAAAACCAATTCGCTAAAGATCATGGAGAAAGGCCTGGAGCAAAAAAACATGCTAAAAAAGAACAGCCCTAAATTTTACAAGAAAATCATTAACGGGTTTTTTTATTTTTTTGAGCTCCTTGTAGGAAGAATAAAACTCGGTACACAGTACGGCGCGTCAAGTCTTGAGATCCTGGAAAAACTGGCCAAGCTCAAAGAGCTGGGAATCATTACAGACAAGGAATTCGATGAGAAAAAGAAAAAGATCCTGGATCGAATCTAGGCATATGCGCTATCTGTCCAGAATCCAAATTCTAAATCATTTTGCATCCATAGCCCCAAAAATTTGGAAGCATACCGAGTTTGCAATTTAAGAATTAATGAACATCTTGGAGTTGGATGATGCCATCATCTCTGCTATTCTGATTGGAATGCACTCTTTTTTTGAAATCTCTAGCATTTCATCATGATGTTCTTCTTTTAGGTGCTTTAGGAACTCATCTTCCTCAATATCATTGCGTCTGTAACTGCAAGATGGGAATACGCAGCTGAAATTCAACAGTCATAGTATGGCCCGTTTGTTTTTAAGGGCTTGGGCAATTCTTGTATGTTGCACTGAGCCGAACATCAATTCTTTTTAAAAAGATGTCAGAGCAAGACTGTC
The DNA here is from genome assembly GCA_020431995.1 of Candidatus Nitrosopumilus sp. GTDB lineage: Archaea > Thermoproteota > Nitrososphaeria > Nitrososphaerales > Nitrosopumilaceae > Nitrosopumilus. The sequence continues at coordinate 20,752 of JAGQHE010000057.1, read as the reverse complement.
CATATTGGATTCCCATATGATATGTAAAGTGCTCAAAGTGTTTGAACATTTTTTTCGAGTTGTTTTATGATAGTTTAATAATATAAAAAATATCCACAGTTCATGACTGAAATGTTGGGCGGTTGTTGGACTGGCATGCCTCATTATGTACATATGGGGTACATGTGACAATATTGACTGTTTACAGATTAACACAATAGGTGAATTGGATGGTTACACAAGAAGAAATTGAGCATGTTTCAAAATTAATGAAAATAGAAATCGATGATCACAGGGAATATGTCGACAAGGTCAAAAAAATGATAGGATACTTTGACGTCCTGGATTCTGCAGGAGTTGAATCCGAAGAAATCTCGATGCCTGAAATTCAAATATCATCTCTCAGGGAAGACAGATACATTCCATTTTCAGACAAACTGATTGAGAAGTTAAACCACTACAAAGGAACCTATGTTCGCGCACCGAAGATGTCGTCATGAATCTGAGAATATCTGCCCTTGATTATGTGCAAGGAGTCAAAAATGGAAACGTGTCTGCCGAGGATTTTGTTGCAAGTACCCTGGAAAGAATATCTGATATCGATGAAAGACTTCATGCTTTCCTGAGCGTTAATGATGATGCGGTTGATCAGGCTCGCAGTATTGACAAGAAGGTAAAATCCGGAGATAAAGTAGGGGCCTGCTTTGGAATGCCGATATCCATCAAAGATAACATATGCATCAAAAATTCAAAGACAACATGTGCATCAAAAATGCTTGAGAATTTCATAGCGCCGTATGATGCGACAGTAATAACTAAACTAAGAAATCAGGACGCAGTATTTGTTGGAAAAGTAAACCTTGACGAGTTTGCAATGGGGCTGAGTACGGAGTTTAGCGCATTCGGTCCTAGCAAGAATCCCTGGAATACAGAGTATGTACCTGGCGGTTCGTCTGGAGGAAGTGCAGTCTCTGTAAGCGCCTTTGAATGCATTGCGTCCCTTGGCTCTGACACGGGAGGATCTGTCAGGAATCCCGCAAGCTTCTGTTCCACGGTTGGATACAAGCCAACATACGGGCTAATCAGCAGATATGGTCTGATTTCATACGCAAACAGCATAGAGCAGATTGGGCCTCTTACCAGGACTGTCAAAGATGCGGCATTCATGCTTAACATCATCGCAGGGTTGGATGAGAATGACAACACTACGGTGGACAGCAAAAATACGGACTATCTCTCAGGCATTGATTCAGGCATTGAAGGAAAGAGGATAGGAATAATCAAGGAGATGATTGGTGAGGGGATTGATTCAAGAGTCCTGTCTGCTACAAAAGATGCGATATCAAAACTAGAAAGCCTAGGTGCAATATGCGAGGAAGTATCACTTGACATGGTAAAGTATTCTGTAGCTGCATACTATACCATCACTGCGACAGAGGCTGGAAGCAATCTTGCAAGGTATGACAACATCAGGTATGGCTATGATTTCACTGTCGAAGGCTACGAGTTTAACTCGTACATTTCAAAGGCTCGTAGAAACTTTGGGCCGGAAGTCAAAAGAAGGATGATGATTGGTGGGTTTGTCCCGTCTGCAGGTCATGCTGGGAAATATTTCCTAAAGGCATTGAAGGTAAAAAGCAAGCTCACAAAAGAAGTAAACGAGGCATTCAAGAGGTTTGATCTTCTGATATCCCCAACTGTCCCAATACTCCCATTCAGAATAGGCGAGAAGATTGATGATCCTATCTCTCTGTTTTTGGTAGACATCAACACTGTCACTGCAAACCTTACTGGAAAGCCTGCAATATCGGTTCCTTTTGCTATTGCAAACGGGCTTCCAATAGGAATTCAGCTTATGGCAGACTCCATGAACGACAAGCTGCTACTCCAAGCAGCATTTGCATTAGAAAGCACTATAACGCTGCCGGAGGTTCCAACATGACCAAGATTGGCCTGGAAATTCACTGCCAGCTGACAAACTTGGAAAGCAAGTTATTTTGCTCGTGCAAGGCAAACTACAGGGAGTTTAAGATAAATGAAAACATCTGTCCTATATGCATGGGCTTGCCAGGAAGCCTTCCTCGGTTAAACCAAGAGGCAGTAAAAAAAGCAACAATCATTGCAATGGCTTTAAACTGCACAACCCCTGAAAAGATTGCGTTTTTTAGAAAAAATTACTTTTATCCTGATCTCCCTAAAAACTTCCAAATAACCCAGCTAAACATCTACGGTAATACCAGTGTCGGCGGTCCAGGCTCTATCATGGTGGGCGACAAGAAGATCAGAATCACCAGGATTCAGCTTGAGGAAGACCCTGGCAGGCTCATTTACGAGGGAAGTTCCTCAAAAAACCAAATAACTCTGGTCGATTACAACCGTGCCGGCACCCCGTTAGTAGAGATTGTCACGGAACCAGACTTTGAGAATCCAAAACAAGTAAGGGACTTCTTGAACATTCTGTCTGATCTGCTAGAAAATCTGGGCGTCTCTGATCCGAGTCTGGAGGGCGCGATGAGAGCAGATGCCAATGTATCAATTCAAGGCGGGAACAAAGTCGAGATAAAAAACATCGGCTCGTTTCACGACTTGGAAAAGGCCGTACACTTTGAAATCACACGCCAAGAAAGCCTACATTCCAGAGACATACAGATAGTTCAGGAAACGCGTCATTGGGATGACAGGCGAAAGATCACGATCTCATCCCGATCAAAAGAGGAAGACCTTGACTATCGCTATTTTCTTGAGGGGGACATACCTTGGGTGTCAATTAGCGATGAAATCAAAGACGAGTTAAAATCAAAAATGCCTGAAAGCATAAGCTCAAAAAAAGAAAGGTATGTCTCAAAATACAACATCCCAGGACAGGTTGCAGATGTGCTGTCCTCGGACAAGTTTTATTCGGATCTTTTTGAGGAATCCCATACTCCGGAGAACGCAAAGGAAATTGCAAATATCATCACTACGGATCTGATGGGACTGGTAGATACAAGGGAAAAACGCAGGGACTCCAAATTCACTGCCACACACCTCAAGGATCTGGCAGAGTCAATTCAATCAGGAAAAATTTCTAGAAACTCTGCAAAGAATGCGTTGCATGAAATTGTAAGGACTGGAAAGAGCCTGTCACAGATAATGTCAGAATTGGATCTTGGTAATGTCTCAGACGAATCAGAATTGTCTGAAGTCATACAGCAGATAATGTCAGAGGAGCAACAGGCAGTTAAGGAGGCAAAATCAAACCCTAAAACAATAAACTACTTGGTAGGCAAGGTCATGCAGAAAACGAAAGGCAAGGCAGATCCTGCAATGACTCTGAATTTGCTAAAAAACAGATTGGTGTCTGATGACTGAACTATCATTAGAAGATATTGAGTTTATCAAAATGCTTTCAATCTCTGACGCTTCGATACTTCAGATGGGCATGAATGATGCCACTTGGCACAGACTAGATGGGCGGATCGGTGCAATCCTAAGGGAGTATTATCGTGAAAACACCATGAATACAGGCACCGAACTGACTAAAAAGTTCCTAAAAGCAGGGATTACCGAAGATGATGGCAAGTCTGCAATTACATGTGCCAGACGTCTTGGAATTGACATATCATAGGCCAAAAAATCTTTTAACGCTCTGCAGGTCTTGAAGAACTGTAAATTGCCTGATTTTGCATTTGTCCCGACAGAAGACCAAATCCAGAACTCAAATATTTTCAGATTCATGAAAAAACATGGCATGTCATCTTTTGAGGAGATGTCCAAAAAGGCAACAGATGACTTGGAGTGGTTCTGGGAATCAGTAAGCGAGGATGTCGGCATAGTTTGGGATGCCCCGTATGAGAAAATACTTGACGTCTCCAAAGGCATAGCATGGCCTAAATGGTTCGTAGGAGGGAAGACAAACATCTACAAGTCGACTGTTGAAAAATTTGCAAAGAGAAATCCGCAAAAGACTGCGTATTACTTTGAATCTGAAGACGGGATCAGATCAAAAATCTCTTATTCTGAACTGGACTCCAAGGTATCCCGGCTTGCAAACGGCCTGAGATCACTGGGGATAAAAAAAGGAGACGTGGTCGCAGCATACATGCCGATGATTGAGGAGGCAATTCTGACCATCCTTGCAGCCTCCAAGATCGGGGCAGTCCAAACGGTGATTTTTTCCGGGTACAGCTCTGAGTCACTCCACGTACGGCTAAAGGACTGCAATGCAAAGATCCTCGTCATCTCAGACGGGTTCTACAGGAAAGGAAAACCAGTATCACAAAGACAGTCTGCCGAAACTGCGGTGGTTGGAACCAGTGTTGAAAAAATTGTCGTTGTCCCATACAAGGGAGTTGACAACTATGCCGAGTCGGAAAAAATTATTTTTTATAATGATTTGGTAAAATCACAAAACAGTCAGTGCCATACTGAGCCGATGGATTCTGAGGATCCGCTGTTCATAATGTATACGTCAGGGACTACTGGCAAGCCCAAAGGCGTGGTCCACACACATGGCGGTTTTTCTGTTTTTGCAGGCCATCAGGCCGCATATCTTGTTGACATCAATGAGAGTGACACGCTGTTCTGGCCTGCAGACATTGGTTGGATCACAGGTCTGGTCTGGAATGTCTATGGACTGCTGATGATGGGAGCATCTGCAGTCATTTATGACGGAACGTTGGATTTTCCGACATCCGACCGAATTTGGAAGATGTTATCAGAATACGGCGCGACCATTTTTGGGATATCCCCTACTGCAGTAAGACTTTTCAAAAAAAACAATGTAGAGCCGTTGAAACTGTTCTCATTAGACAAAATCAAGAACATCCCGACGACAGGCGAGCCGCTTGATGAGGACTCGTGGTGGTGGCTCTATGAGAAAGTTGGGAACGGAAAAATCCCGATAATGAACCTGTCTGGAGGTACGGAAATCGGGGGTGCCATGCTGTCTGTATTTCCCGGAATGATGCTAAAGCCAAGCACCGTGGGCATACCTGTGCCTGGGATGAACCTTGACGTTTTTGACGATGCAGGGAGGCCAGTACGAAACCAGAACGGATATCTTGTGATAAAATCGCCATGGCCTGCAATGACAAGAGGGCTTCTAAATGACGACAAAAGATACCTTGAGACATATTGGTCAAGATTTGAGGATGTATGGTTTCATGGAGACTATGTCTATGTGGATGACGACAATCTGTGGTATATGCAGGGCAGGGCAGACGACGTAATCAATGTCTCAGGTCACCGCATGAGCACTGCAGAGATAGAGCATGCCGTAATATCCCATCCCAAAGTATCTGATGCTGCGTCTGTTGCCATCTCCGATGATCTTACTGGCGAGGCAATCGTGATCTTTTTTGTTGCAGATGATCCTCTTGGCAAGGGCCTGGAATCTGCAATTTCCGATCATGTCTCAGAGAAAATCGGCAAGATTGCACGTCCCAAACATGTTTTCCAGCTGTCTGATCTGCCAAAAACAAGAACAGGTAAAATCATGCGCAGGCTATTGAAGTCAAAACTACTAGGTGATGAACTGGGCGATTTGTCGTCTCTTGACAACCCGCACGTTTTGGACGAGATCAAACGGATATGCTAATTGAACTGATACAGACGGTGACTTAAGAGATAAGTCTAAATCTTATCCGGATGAAACAAGCCCATGAAGTTCATAGTGGATCAACAGGTTCAGGATATCGAGATGCCTGAAAACCTCAAACTAAACACGTTCTTGCAGGAATTTCATTCTGATTGTTCTTCACAGGAATGCAGCTTTGGCTATTACGGGTTTGCGTTTGGCCAGTCACCTTTTCCTGTTCCAAAACCGATTCAGGATGCGCTGATAAAAAATGCGTCAAAGGGTGCATATGCTGCAATATCTGGGATTCCAGAGCTGCGCAATGCGATATCAAAGTACAACCGGCATTATTTTGGCATGGATGTCACGCCGGACAGAATCTATGTAGGTCCTGGAACAAAGGAACTGCTCTTCAACCTGCTAGAGATCCTGCACGGAACTGTAATCCTGCCTACTCCTGCCTGGCTTGGCTATCTTCCACAGATCAGATTTTTGAAGAAAAACTATCACATGCTTCCAACACGTGCAAACAAGAAAATTGCCCCAAATGATCTGAGAAGGTTAGCATTACGGTTGCAAGACAGGCAAAAGATCCTGATTCTGAACAATCCTAACAATCCTACCGGACTGCTTTATGACCGATTGGAGCTTGAAGAAATAGCAGACGTCTGCAGGGAGCAAAACATTATCGTCCTTTCTGACGAGATTTATGCGCAGACTACATATGACTTTGCAAAGTTTGTAAGCATGGGAAAAATCTACCCCGAAGGCACGTTTGTTACAAACGGGCTGTCCAAATCACACGCCGCAGGCGGGTACAGGCTCGGATACGTGGTTTTTCCACAGCACGCAAATGATCTGAAGATACAGTTCAAAAAAATACTTGCAACAGAATACACCGCAGTGTCTACGCCGATTCAGCACGCGGCAGTAGCAGGGTTTGAAATCAGCGAAGATCTTGACGAGTATTTCAAAGTGACAAGAGGCATTCATCAGGTAATGGGGGAATACACATACCACGCATTGTCTGCAATAGAAGGGATAAAGGTCACAAAGCCTGATGCGACGTTTTACCTTCTTGCAGATTTCAATGTGTTTGCTCCAGATTTGCAAAAAGCAAAAATTTACACTTCCCAAAAGCTGTCAGAATCACTGATGGTGCACCCATACCATACAGCGATAGTAGGCGGGGACAGTCTTGTCTTGGAGAGGACTGACTTTAGCGCAAGAATCGCATACGTTGATTATGACGGTGTCAGAGTTTATCAGAACTACCTCGACAGCAAGCCCAAATCAAGCGCAGAAAAAACAGAATTTGTGAAAAAATCTGCCCCAAAGATTGTCGCAGGGATTGAAATGATAAAGAGGTTTTTTGAAGACGTCAGAAATGACGCGGTCAAGAGTTCCCAGATAAAGACTAGCTCCATGATGACCACGAGCTGATCAATCGCGGTTTTTGATATCTTATTGACAGGCAAATCTTGGTTGGAATGTTTTGTGTGGCCATAGTTGGATTGCTTTTGTGATGTCTGATATGATGCCTGCTTAACCATGCATGTCTGATGAATTCGTAGGCCCAAACCTGCTTCGCTGTACCGTATCTATTTCTTTTTTCTGATTTGTTGCACGACCATCGGCAAAAATGCCCCCACATCGGAGACAATCCCCAGTGCTTGCCATGTGCCCCTGTCCATCAGCTTGGTAACTGTTGGCTGGTTGATATCGACTACGATTACCTTTACGTTGGCAGGAAGCATGTTTCCAGTTGCAATGGAATGAAGCATTGTTGAAACCATGATCACCATGCTTGCATCTTTTAGAACTTTTTTGTATTCTCTTTGGGCCTGAGCCACATCCGTAATCACATCAGGCAATGGCCCATCATCTCGAATAGAGCCTGCCAAGACAAATGGCACATTGTTTTTCACGCATTCATACATTATTCCTTTTGTCAGTTTTTTTGCCTTTACCATGTTTACAATAGAGCCTGCTTTGAATACGGCGTTGATTGTGTCCATATGGTTACGATGTCCCTTGTATGCCAAGGTCGCGTCATGGACATTCATTCCAAGAGAAGTCCCCAGAGTGGCATATTCAATGTCATGTACTGCAAGAGCATTTCCTGCAAGTACGCCGTCAATGTATCCTGATCGAATAAGCTCAGATACGGCATCGTCTGCTCCTGTATGCACGATTGCCGGCCCACCCACAAGGACAATCCTGCCCCCTTTCTTTTTGGTGTTGAATATGTCCTCGGCTACTTTTTTTGCAATGTGCTGGGTAGGCCTCTCGCTTGAGCTTGAGCTTCCCATAAACTCAAAGACGTTGACCCCCTCTCGTGGTCGTTCAGGCGGTGTGATTTTGATTCCGTCCTCCCCTACAATTATCTGATCCCCTTTCTTGACATCCCGTACTGGAACACAGAACGCCCTGCCATCTTTTACTACGACGCACTTGTCCATCATCATGTTTTCCACCTGGATCCATTTGCCTTTATGAAATACCTGCGTGTGGTTGTTTGTGGTACTGTAAAACTCATCAGGCATCACATTGTTTTTTGGGGATCTCTTCAGGGTTATCTCTTTTTGAATTTTAGATGTTGCGCCTTCGCGATAAATTGTTTTTAGAATTTTATCTAGATGCTCTTGGTTTTTCCCTTTGACAAGCAATCGTGCATACGACTGATCCTTTTTCTTTTTCCCGATCTTGATTTCCTGCACATTGAATTCACCTTGAAGGTCCATTATCTTGTCGAATATTTTGGTAAGGATTGAAGAGTCAATCAGGTGGCCGCTGACTTCGATCTCCTGTGAAAATTTACTCATTTTATCATCATACCTGCCATCATAACTAAAGCTTTACGTTTTGTTTTGAGGCTATACCGGAAGAATTACCTTGCCTACAAATTTTGGAATGTTGTCATTTTCAAATGCTTTTTCCAGATTTTCTTTTTGCTGCTTTGTTACGCCCTGAACGATTGTCTTGGAAGATCCTGTCTTGTCTACCAATGCAAGAATATATCCACTGTTGTCAGTCAAGACAAAGCCAGCTGATTCGTCAACAAACGCGTACAGGTTCTCTTCTCCAACAGGCTCCCAGACATTTGATTTTGTGTCGACTAATGCCAGCGCTGGCATTGCTTTTCCATTGGTTAGCTTGTTAAGGTATTCCCTTGCCGCTGCAACTCTCTTCTGTCCCAGTTTTAGGGCCTGAAAATACTGCATACCTGAGAAATATTTCGGTTGTTATAAAAACAATTTCCACTCAAGGCCATATGGCAGATCCATGTCTTGCCAGTTTATACGGCATTGTAGGTTATCGACATGAGCTCAGAAACGATATGCCAAATGCTTGAAAAATGCCTGTCATTCCATAGAATAGGGATTCAAAACATGCGTTTGATGCACTGGCATGTCACATGCCATCTTTAGGCAGCAACACAAAAGACTGTTATAGAATCCAAGCCACAGCACTTCTATGCCACTGACAAACAATGTGATAATCAAATTAAACGAGATAACCAGCATGGTGGAAGACAAGTCAAGACTTTCCGAATCCGACGTCGACATGATAAAGTCTATTTTTAAAGAACTTGTCAAGAGCAACGAGCGATATGACGTGGATGAGATTGAATTCTGGTTTGAGAACGAGGGCAGTTGGCATGCAAAAGAACCACGAGTGAGAATTGCCAACCTTGCAAACTACCTTCAAGACAAATATCAACAAACGGCCCACCTCAGGGTTCTCTCAGATGACGATTGCGGATGCAGCTAGATCTGCAGCTGTTCCAACAAACGGCCGGCAATCTTCGCATTCTCTGTTCTTTCATCCAGAATTTCTTTTAGGCGGGTCTCATTTTTTTCCTCATTTGTGATAATCTGGAAATACTCGTCATCCAAATCGTTATTTGCTTGCAGCCTCTTGATCACCTCAAACAGAATGCCTATCACTTGTTTTTGTGCATCAATTAATTCGTCTTTACTGTCAGACATGCTTTAAGAACCGCCCACAATCTCTGCAAATATTTCTTTTAGTCTGGGGTTTGTAATGCCTGCTTTTGCCGATTCAAAAAAAGATTCCAGTCTTTCAGGATCATACCCGTCGTTTTGGTATGATCTTGCCTGAAGTGCCATCTCCAGTTTGTCCATCTGGTGCACCAGTCTTGATTCAGGTGACGTGTCTTCTTGGTACTCTGTCCAAATTTTCAGGTATTGTGACTTGATTACGTCGGGCAATCCGTCTGTGATCTGGCAAAATGCATCGTTCTCCATGACTGCCTTCCTTTCTTCGCTTAATTGTCCCGGAGTCAAATCGCCAATTCTTGATTCGGCCAAATCGTGCAGCAATATCATTCTGAGAATCTTTTCAGAGTCGCAGTTTTCAAGATCCGAGATCACCATCCCGATTATGGCCATGGAATACGAATGATCAGCCACGGATTCAGGGTCGTTCATGGATAGCTTGTCTATCCAGCCCTGCCTTGGAATGTTTTTGAGGTTTGCGGCTGTTTTGAAAAAATCCAAAAGCATACGCTATCCAACAACATTTCGCCTAATGAATTTTCATGTTCTTTGGTTTCGATTGACATAATAGTTGATCATGTGAAGGCACCCTGATGAAGATATATACAAAAACAGGCGACGACGGGAACACAGGACTGCAAGGCAATTTCAGGATATCCAAGTCCCACCCGAGAATTATCGCATACGGCACCGTTGATGAGGCAAACGCTGCCCTTGGCATAGTCCTTGCAAACACACTAGATGATGATGTCGCTCAAGTTTTGACAGATATTCAGAACGATCTTTTTTTGGTAGGCGCGGATCTTTCCAATTCTAACCTCAATGATGTGAAAAACAGGGTGTCATTAGACATGATTGAGAATCTAGAAAAGCACATTGACAGATTCGAGTTAGACCTGCCTGCTCTCACTAATTTCATACTTCCGGGAGGATCTCCTGAAGCCGCACAGCTGCATTATGCCAGAACCGTGGTCAGACGGGCCGAAACATTGGTGGTTCAATTAAGTGAGAGAGACGAGATCAACTCCAACTGCATCCGATATCTCAACAGACTGTCAGACTTGTTTTTCGTGATGGGCCGTCTGATCAATAAGCGGAAGAGAAGAGACGATGTCCTGTGGAGAATCTAAGCAGCCAGATTTTTACCCGAACCTTAGAAATCAATTCCTGAGTACGGCGAGAAGACATTGTGGATATGGCCGTTCTCAGATTGTAAAAAATCAAATATTTGGAAACTGATTTCCAAATATCTTGATGGTTTCAGTCCCAGCCAAAAACTAGATTGCCGTACTGGAGTCGCTTACAATGTATTTTATTGCACTTCCATACTTTTGGATGTAAGTGCCTTGATCTTTTTTTGCGTCAACAGATTCAATTTACGTTCCAATTACAATCCCTCCGATCGATGTAATTGCCAGAAGTGTTGTTACAAATCTGCCTTGCATATTTTTTTGGATCCGTCTGCAGTTTAAATTGGATCATATAAGCCTAATTTAATCACTTCATAATTTGCCGAAAATTTAAATTGATTTGGTTTTCCCGCATTTACGGGAATGACTTGTAATAGGATTTGTAACAGTTTCAAGGGAACCAAACCCCCAGAAAGGTGTGGCAGGTATGAGAACAGTCAGAAAAGATGCCAGACATGCGACACTTTGTGTCATGACGGATTGTATTGTCCTTGTTGCAATATGCGACTAAGAGGTTCGTCGCGATATGTCAAGATGAAAGAAAAGTCAGTCTATCTGGTAAGACTATGATTTTGCAAGTCTGGACTGCAAAGGCAGGCACATCAAAGAGGGACCAATCTTATTGGGCATCAGTTGGAATCACGTAAAGAGTTTGTCATAGATCGAGTCAAAGAGACAAACTTTAATTCCTCAACAGAATGCATTTTTCTAAGTGCCAGGGTAGCTCAGCCTGGGAGAGCACTCGGCTGAAGACCGGGCTGTCGCGCGTTCAAATCTCGCCCCTGGCATTGACCTTTTTGACTAAATACCTAACTTGACGTTAAATCTTCATGGAATCACTAAAAACAACAAGAAAAGAGAACACTTTGGAGATTTACAACTTTGATTCAGAGATCAGGGCAACATACAAACAGGCAGAGGCACATTTCTCAAAAAGAAACTATGAACTTTTTTGCAAATACGATCAGGTAATGGTAACAAACAGTCTGGCAAAAGCAACCAGACGAAAAGCATTGAGAACTATACTAACACTTGGAAACGTAGTCGGAAAAGACTATGATACTATGAACCGAGAAGACGTTGATTCTCTAATGTATCAAATTATGCAGAGATTCGCCGACAACAAAGGACAGGAAACATATTCCAGTTATGACAACAAAAAACACATCAAGATTTTCCTTAGGTGGGTTATGACAGGCAGCCGAAGCATGAGTGAGGATGGCGATCCCAAGGAAATTAGGGGAATCCGAATGAAGACGGTAAAAGATAGACTATCACGAGAAGATCTGCTTACAAAAGAAGACCTAGGCCAGCTACTAGATGCTTGTGCAGGAGACGCAATGCTAAAGGCCATGATCCATGTTCAATATGAGGCAGGAACAAGACCTGGAGAACTACTGAATCTCAAAATAAAACACGTCAAGGCAGATGAATATGGTGCAGTAATCTTAGTGGATGGCAAAACAAATGCCAGACCTGTCAGATTAATTGAAAGTGTTCCTGACTTGGTTGCTTGGATAAATGCGCATCCTCTGAAAGAAAACTATGATGCACCATTATGGATAATGAGAAACAAGAAACAGTTTGGAAATGCCTTGACATATTTTTCGGCAAGAAACTATATCCGAAGAATAGGTGCAAGTTCAACATTACAGAAGAGAGTGTTTATGAATCTCTTTAGACACTCAGAGGCCACAAGAATGGCAACAATCCTGACAGAACCAGAACTGAAGAAAAGACAGGGATGGACAGCATCAAGCAAGATGCCAGCCAGATATGTCCACATGGTAGATTCTGACGTAGAGGACAAAATCTTGGGAATCTATGGATTGAAGAAGAATAACCAAGAAGAGATAATACAACAACCAAAGATATGCCCTATCTGTACAGGACGTAATTCACCAGAAATGAAGATGTGTAACAGATATGGAAAACCACTTGATCTAAAAGAAGCCCTGCTAAGAGAAGAAAGCGTCAGGGAATATATGAGAAGAATGATGAATGAGATACTAAGACAACAACACTCTATCTATCCTACACAGTATACACAGCCTGCACAATAGGAACAAAACATCCTTTCATCCCTGCATTTTTGGTACATAATCATACACAAAGAAAAACAGTTGAATAGAAGATAAGAAATACAGATTATCAAAAGAAAATTTAGTTTCAAGGTAATGCAGTAAATCTTTCTGAAGGTCTATCGATCTTTTATAATCCATTCCAATTGACTGCCAATACATTCATGAGATATTGTCATTTTATGCCTAAAAAATTTCCATTCTCTTCCAGTTATTACAATATCACGATCAACATTTAGTATAATAAATTATGCTACAAACATCTGTTGTTCTGATGTGTGGCAAGCAAATATTTGGCATATTGATGCTTTGTACAACATAGAGTTTTAGAAAAAGGTAATATCAACTAGATATTTTGGAATAAAACATGAACAGTCCCTCAAAAATCGATAAAAAGGAAGGCCTTTCTGTTAGGCACAAAATTCTGATCCTGTATTATGTTAACTGAGGTTTATTTGCTGTAAATTTTGGCGGTTTAAATTGTATTGGGAGCACAACGTGTATGGGGATATAGTTAAGGTGGTTATTCTAAGACCCACATGGAAGCATATCTCAGCAAAAAAGAAAACTAGAGAAAATACCTTATCTCCTGTTTCTTGCAACAAATAAAGACAGTAAAATAAGCGCAGTCATAGTTGTAGCTATGCTATACCCAAATGCAAGTTGTGATCCAAGATTATCCCATAACGCCCCAAAGGTCAGATTGGCTACAAGAAACGATATGCCTGCAAAGAGATAGTACATCCCAAACGCAGTTCCTCTGAGTTGTTCAGAGACATATCTTGAAACCATTGTTCTTTGAGATGTTACAGTCATCCCATGATACAAACCAAATATTGCAGCCATAACAAATCCCACCAGGACAAACTCGGTTTCAAAAAATCCGATAACACATGTCAAAAGGAACAATGCAAAGCTTACAAGTATCACTTTTTCAGTGCCTATTTTGTCTGCAAGTATTCCAGATGGCAAGCCAACTACTGCGTGCATCATGTTGATGACTACATAGACAAGGGGTACAAAATTATCATTCAGACCCAATTCTGATGATTCTACAAGAATAAATGAAAAGTTGAATGCACCCACAGAGAAGACTGTCATGATCAGTAAAAATATCAAAAACTTGCCACGTAGGACTTCTCTAAAGTTTGCAAACACGCTTTGTTTCTTTGGAGTTATTTTTCTTTCCTTTACATGACGTGCCAAGATAAACAATGCAATTATTCCAGGAATTAATGAAAACCAAAAGATGTCCCTTATCTCAAAATAATACAATAAACCAAATGCGATCAGTGGTCCAACTATTGCTCCTGCTTGATCCATTGTTCTATGCAGACCAAACGCTCGCCCTTGATTGGTAATGTCTGTCGAGTCTGCAAGCAATGCATCTCTTGGCGATGTGCGGATTCCCTTTCCGACCCTGTCAGTTATTCTAATGCCAAATGCATGTGCCCAACTTGCAGACAATGCAAAGAACGGTTTTGCTATTGTTGATAGACCATATCCTAACAGTACGAGTGGTTTTCTCTTTCCTATTTTATCTGAGATTGTGCCAGATACGGTTCTTGTGCCATAACCCACAGCTTCACCCATTCCCTCCACAAGACCCAAAACTGCTTTTCCGGCTCCAAGATCATCCATGATGAAAAGTGGCAATATGCCAAATATCATCTCCGATGACATGTCTGTGAAAAAACTCACAAAACCAAGATTTCTTACATTCTTCCAGACATGTTTTCCGGGTTCCTTCATCTACTTTCTTTTTACTATTGCCATGAAGAACAGTATCAATATGCCCAAAGTTACCAACGAGAGCACAATATCGGCAGTATCTTCGTCCAACAAATTGAAAAATTCTTCAAAATAGTCAAAAAATAACTGAATTGCAAACAAAGCAAATGCCCCTGCCGCAAACAAAATTCTTTTCATGCCTGTATTGCGATATGCAGAAAGCGACAACCCAAACAACCCCAATGAAAATCCAATGATTGCAAACTCTACGACATCTGAAATACCCAATGACTCCATTTGCAGAAATATTTCCGACAACATGCTATTACTCGTTCTCCGATGACATTACAAGGAACATCTCAGCTAGTCTGCTGCTCAACTTACTCCACAGGTTCGGATGGTAATGCTTCATAATGGATATTACCTGTTTGGAGGATATTTTTAGCTTGTACCTCTTGAACTTTCCCTCCTGGATGTTCTCAATCAATCCAGTTTCCTCGATTCTTTTCAGGTGCCAGTTAATTGAAGCAGGTGCGATGCCCACATGCCTGGCAATCTCTGCTTGAGTAGGATCTGTTTTCTCTAAGATTATCATTATGATTTCTCGTGCAGATTCTTGATTGAGAACTTTTAAGATTTCCCTTTGATCTTGCTCAAAAAGTCCTATCGGAAAATAATATTTGTGAAAATTCTGGCTCTCGGAGATTATCTTTCCTTGCTTTTCAAGTAAATTTAGATGGTATTGAATCGTGCCCATTGACATTTCTACCTTCCTCTTGATGTATCGCATGTGGCATCCAGGATTGTCTTGTATGAATTGTAATACTTTGACAGTATTACTGTTGGGCTCTTCATTCACAATTCACCAACCTTCTATCCGTTAGAAAAATCCTGCTAGTCTCATGCTTCGACATTAGTTCGAGTCACATGTTCTTTTGATATAATGTTTGTAGAACAACTCTCTGGGTATTGACAAATCTTTTCAGAAAACAACGCCTATTTTTCTAAAAAAACCACTGATGCAACGAGAATTGTATCTCAACTGTTAATATTATCCAGGCAGTCTTTCCATCAATGAAAGCAAAACTAACAAAAACTACAATAATCGCTGTCTTGGTTATGACTCTAGCTGCAACATCTGTGAGCACTGTAACTCAGGCAATAGCAGAGTCCAGTACCCAAATTGGAATTGAAATTCCAGAAAGTGAGGGAGAGTTTAAAGAAAAACAGAGAGAATGTAAGGCCGAAAACCCTCTGGAGGACACGGATGAGACAGATGATGAGTCAGCCTATGAAACAGAAGAGGATTCATCTTTTAATCCATGTAACTTTACTGAGAACATTGACAACCAGTACTTTCCCATTTCAAAATATGAAGGCAAGACACTACGTTTTGCAGGCACTATGAGTGATGGCGGAGATATAATTGAGATTGCCGAAGAATGGCAAGTACTAGACCAAGCGGTAGAGATCGACGATGTTTTGACAGTTCCTGTAATAGTTACAGAGTATGAGGATGGAAAGATAATTGAGATTGCCACTGATTTTTACGCACAGGGAAACAACGGTGTGGTGTATTTCTTTGGCGAATACTCTACAGACTATGAGGATGGCCAAGCCATTGGACATGAGGGAAGCTGGCTTGTTGGTGACGATACACCATTGCCAGGAATCATGATGCCCTCAAATCCAGGTCTTGGAGTTGGATTCTCATACACAGTAGAAGACGTGCCAGGATTAGTTCATGAGAAAAGCATTGTAAAAAATCTTCACATGCCAATCAAAGTAAAGTTTGGCGCGTACAGTGACGCACTGTCTGTAAGACTCTATGATTTCAATGACGGAAATTATGGAACAAACTATTTCGCACCGGGAGTAGGGCTGGTCAAGTCAGTTAGCGGGAACACATCCATGGAATTGGTCTCTGTTTCCTAAAACTTTTTATTTTTTATTTGAGAATTTACAATCTAATCTGATCCTAATGCAATCATCTAACTAGACAAGAAAAATAAGAACAACATTTTATCAATACAAGATCAACTCTCAGATGTTTGTCTCTCAACTGTTAATATCTTTCAGAATGTTTTTGATTTATGAAAATTAAAATGACGAAAACTATGACAGTCACAATTATTCTGATTGTTTTAGTTACAATATCCACTGAAACAATCGCCAAGGCAATTGCTGAAATTGACATGCCAGATTATGTTCATATTCCAGAAAGC
This sequence comes from Candidatus Nitrosopumilus sp., assembly GCA_020431995.1. Lineage (GTDB taxonomy): Archaea > Thermoproteota > Nitrososphaeria > Nitrososphaerales > Nitrosopumilaceae > Nitrosopumilus. The sequence goes on along the minus strand of JAGQHE010000057.1, from coordinate 3,967 downwards.
AAACCAGAGAGAGAATACAAGATAGAAAAAAATGATAAAAATAATGACATGTATAATGAATTAATTATCGAGTTTGAAGATTATGGAATTTCAATTAATTTATTATGAAACAAATTATTGTAGTATATTTTTAAGATGCGAGAAAACAAGATTGATAAAAACAATCATTGTCATGTTTTTTCTAATTTTATCGTAAAATCTAAGTCAAATGTGGTACAATCAGCTAACTAAACAAGACAAATCATGAATATTCCATGACCGTTTCAAATTCTTCCTTAGCTTTCTGTCTCTCAATTGTAATAAGCAAAAAAACACAAATGGCTCCATGACACACAAAATTGCACAAAAAAGACATGTTGCATTCTTTGCGGCAGCCATGGCAGTTCTCATGGTTGGCGCAGCAGGTGTTGGGGATTCCTTTGCTGCAATCTCTCCTGCAAGTTTGGCTTTTGCCAAGATAACCCCAGGCGAAGCTGTAACAATAGGAGTCAACCATATTGGTGCGCAGCCATCACAGCTAGTCACAGTAGACTATGACAGCGAGGATGGGAATTACCTGTACGGAGTGGAGATTCACAAAGATGGAAGCGAATTTGACGTCAAGGTAGACCCACGAAGCGGCAAAGTAGTCAAAGTTGAAGAGGATCCTACTGAGACAGCAGAAAACGAAGACGAATCCAACGATGGAAAGTCAGTCAGTGATGGAGACGGCGAGACCAATGACGACAATGAGACAGATGACAATGTGGAGGGTTATTTCATATCTGCAAATCCTAAAAACTCGCTAGGGGACGCAATACAGATTGCAATGGATCATGTAGGCGCTGTTCTATCCAATCTTGTAGATGCTGACACAGACAAGGAAAACAACTCTTTCACATACTCTGTTGATTTTATCATTGTGGATGAAGATGTTTCAGTAGAGATAGACCCCAATACTGGAGATATCCTAAACGTCGAACGCGAATCTGTGGGTTTTGAGGATACAACCGACGACATCCAATAAGCAACAAATCCCATTTTCTTTTTTTGAATCGTCTACTAACACCATGAATTCCTAAAAAACATAATTTCATCATATTTCAAGATGCTTATTTGTGATGCATTCATGAAATACATCTGCATACTCAGAAGCATGTCAAAAATAACAAAGAGATATTTTCTGCAACAAGCACTAACTGCTTAATCGTAACAATACTGCATTACACAGCATAAAACATATGTGCTCTAGCGAACAATTGCCTAATGACTGGAAGGGATTTGTTTAAAGTTGATTTCTGCAGCGTCTATTGTTCTCCATGTAAAGAATCATGTCTTGAACCATAGTACAATCCTGTTACGATCGATTGCTTGCAACCATTACAATGTGAATGATTTTTAAAAACAAATTAGATGTTTGTCTCACATTTGTTAATAACTAAACTGCCATAACATAACCATGTTCACGCAAACAATTTTACAACAAAAAAATTGGCAGTCCGAGCCAACAGAAAACCTGGTTACAAGCAACCCAGTAAAAGAAGGATTAGAACTTGATAACTTTCAAACGAATCGTACAAAATCCAAGAGTCCAAGATACCACAAGGAGACACCACAGAGATCTGTAAATTCCTGGAAACAGATAGAGGGACTATCGTGGCTGTTTCTTGAGGATGTGGAGGAATACTAGATGCACAGCAACTCATTGTTTTGTGATGTTGAGATGGAATTCTATAAGGTGATGAGTGCCATTGAGCAGCATCGTCGAAAAAATACGATTGGAATCAAACATGCACAAATCAATCTAAATACTGCAAGATCCGAACAGAGATACACTACAAATGCATACACGGAGGCACATGCTGCATGAGCCATAATTCACATAAGATGATGCCTGATTCAAAGAATGCCAGAAGGTGGATTAGAGAGACCAAAATGTCAGATGCAGAGTGCGCAAGACTGCTGTATGAGGAGATCGAGTCGCTGATGCGTGACTGTGATGTCTTTTATGGGCAATACCACCTTCTTGCAAATCATTACAAGACACTATCAGTTGGAGCAATGGCAGCATAAACTGATTCTGTCCTGTTTTTTGCATTCTTTGAGAATATCATCACTGCCTGTTTTGCCCTGTAATGCTTTACTTGGTGACCCCTGCTGTTTTTTGTCCTTTCTGTAATTGATATTATTTCAAGGCCCATCATTTTGTCTAGATGATACATCACAAGGTTTAGCTTTATGCCTAGTCTGTCAGATATTTGGGTTGCAGTCATTTGATTTTCTATCAAAAGAGACATGATGCTTCTGCTGGTGTTATTACCAAATATCTCACCTAACATCTTTAGTCTCTGGTCATCAGATGCAAGAATGACGTGATTGCAGCATTTGTCAAGACCATCTGTCATGTCATTGGATTTGGCGTTGTCCTTGTTCACAGTATTGTTTTGTGGTTCATAGTTAAGAGAATTTCTAATTAATTGAGAATATGTACAGGATTTTGGTTCAGTTACAATTGAAGCAAATTCTTAATTAATTATAGACCCAATGCAATGCATGTCCCAAAACGAGTATATCATAAATGATGCAAAACAAACCCTGGAAGAAAATGAGGAAAGCTGCCTTTGTGAGAAAAAGCAGTGCATGCTTGGAATTGCAAGTATTGCAATAGGAATCGGTGGGTTTGTAATATCATCACTTCTATGAAAAAATTATCACAATACCAATGAATGGAACAACTTATGAACTTGTCATAATTCACCTGATCAAACAATGAAATTTCTTGTTCTTTTGATTCTAGTCGGGTTTTCAGGCGTTATTTTAAATGACTACCATGAGTATCCCTTTGCATTTGGTTTGCATGAAGATGAACATCAAACCAATCTGGACGATCCCGTAATCTCGATTCAAGACGACAAGGCCAACATAATATGGAAGGCTCATAACCAAAATGCGGATTCAGAAATCACCTTTACCCAAATAGTCGATGGCAAAACAACCATCCAACCCAAAACAATTCTAAAGGAGCCAAGAATTGGCTTTACCAAAATCGTCTCACATGATGACAACATCCTTGTGGTTTACGAACAATACACACCAAATAACCAGTCCCCACCAAGTTTCTTTATGCTATCTAGCTATGATGATGGTAAAACATTCTCAGTGCCAAAGCTGCTCTTGACTAGCGATAATGTGTATTATGATATCGGCATTGTGGAAATTGCAAATCAAAAGTTGTACGTTTTTGGCACTTTGTGGACCATGGCAGAAAATACAAGCTATGTGTTTTATTCAGTCAGTGATGATTTTGGTAACACATTCTCAGCGCCAACAAAGATCTTCAATCAAGGCAAAGTAAGGCAAGACATTGTAACCACTGTCAGTAATGATGTGATCTATCTACTCATGGATGATGAAAAAGATTTTGACGAAAAAGGTCACCTATACCTGATTAAGATTTTGCCTGACGGCACAGTTACTGAAAGGGTCAGTGTCAACAATGCAGAAACCTCTATCCATAATCAGAAAATTGCAGTATCTGGAGGCGATGTTTATGTGTCTTGGCTAGACAGGCCAAATGATACAAGGTGGTATTCCAGTTTTACAGCAAGCCATGATGGGGGAATGACGTTTGAGAAGTCAAAATACCTGCCATCTGATCCTGATTCTATTGACACGTATCATCCTGACGGATTGGGAATTTTTGTAACTGGTGAAACAGTGAATGTGTTGTGGGAATCAGACTATTGGGACGGTGAAAGCCAGACCATCAAAACGTTTGTCGGCACAAGCAACAACAAGGGCAAGGATTTCCACATGGAAGAACTGCCTGCCAACAGTTTTCTTAGCCAGTACGGCAGAGTGTTGACACTAGTTGATGGCGACAAGCAATACTATCTTGCATCAGGACTCAAAAATTATCCGTACAAGAACTCTGCAATGTACTTTAACGTAAAGGACGAAAAAGGAAAGTATTCAGAAATTGTTGACA
>JAGQHE010000056.1 GCA_020431995.1 Candidatus Nitrosopumilus sp. | reverse complement strand
GATCAGAAATCAAAAGATTATGAAAATTTGAAAACAAAGCTAAGACCGGGACATTCAGATTATCCTGCCATGATCAAATATGATCACTATAATGATTATCGAGGAGGTGGAAGATTCTCAGGAAGATTAACTGCAACTCATGTTATGGGTGGTGCAATTGCCCGAAAACTACTCAAAGTAACTTTGGGTATTACTACAAACTCTTACACATCACAAATTGGAAAAATAAAGATGGAAAGAGAATTCAATGAAAAAATGATTGATTCCATTTACAAAAGTGAGGTTAGATGTCCAGATGATAAAACTGCAGAAAATATGAGGGCAAGTATCTTGGACGCAAGGCAAAAAGGAGACTCGCTTGGAGGGATCATAGAATCCATTACAACAAACGTCCCCGTAGGGTTAGGAGAGCCAATTTTTAGTTCATTAGAATCCGACTTAAGTAAAGCAATTTTTTCTATTCCTTCGGTAAAAGGAATTGAGTTTGGTTCTGGGTTCAAAGGTTCAGAATTGTATGGTTCTCAAAATAATGATTTGTATGTCATCAAAAAAGGAAAAATAGTTACAGAAACAAACAGATCAGGTGGAATTTTGGGTGGCATTTCAAATGGCATGCCGATAACAATGAGAATTGCATTCAAACCAGCATCATCAATTACCCAAAAACAAAAAACCGTGGATATCAAAACAAAAAAAGAAACTGATCTTCAGGTCAAAGGGAGACATGACCCTTGCGTAGTGCCAAGAGCTCCTCCTGTAGTAGACTCACTTGTATCTTTAACTCTCGCAGATCATGCACTACTTGCAGGGGCAATCAAGCTCACATTGTAAGAAAATGTCAAACATCAATGATCTGCGAAATAAAATGGATGAGATAACCCTTCAGATGATCCATTTGCTAAAAACTAGAACCGATATTGCAAAAGAAATCGGGAAAATCAAAAAAAATATTGGCAAAGGAGTGACAGATGAATTACGAGAAGATAATTTACGTGGAAAGGTAATAGCCCTGTGTAAAGATCTGGAGTTGGATGAGACAATTGCTACCAAATTTCTTAATTTTTTGTTAAATGAATCTGTGAAGGTACAATCATCAGATAAACAGACACATCTATCTATTTTCTTAAAAGCAAAAACACTTGAAGAACAAGGTAAGAAAATCATCCATATGGAAGTAGGAGAACCAGACTTTTTGCCGCCGCCTATTGTAAAGAGTGCGTTAGAAGAAGTTTTTGATGAAGGATTTCTAAAGTATGGCCCGTCAAAAGGCATGACTGTATTCAGAGAAGCATTATCAAAACACATTTCTAATAAATTCAATGTGAAAACCACGTCAGATAACATTATAGTTAGTCCTGGAGCAAGATTCTCAATTTTTACTGCAATCACAACTCTTCTTAACCCTGGAGACGAAATGATTGTAATAGAACCCGCGTGGCCAGCTTACAAAGACTGTGCATTAAATTCAGGAATCAAAGTAAGAACGATTGGCACCACTTTGGAGGACAAATGGGAACCATCAGTGGAACAAATCAAAAATTCCATTAATTCCAACACAAAAATGATTGTATTGAATTATCCAAACAACCCTACAGGTAAAATTCTAGATGAAAAAGTCCAAGACGATATAGTAGAATTAGCCAGAAAAAATAATCTCTATGTGTTAAGTGATGAGATTTATTCCGAATATTCAAAAAATAGTTGGAAAAGTGTTCTAAACTATAATTATGAGAAAAGCATAGTCACTCAATCATTCTCAAAATCACATGCAATGACAGGATTTCGAATAGGATATGCTATAGCAGATTCAAAAATCATTGAAAAAATGGCAAAATTGGAGGCTTTATGTCTGACCAATGTTTCAGAACCTATACAATACATTGCCATGAAAGCTCTAGAGGCAGACATATCCAACAATTCTAATACCATGAAAAACCGACTAGATGTATTGATACAAAAGGCAAAAGAAATAGGATTGGACTTTGTGACCCCAGACGGGGCAATGTATATTTTCGCAAGAGTTAATCAAAACGATTTTGATGGAGTCCGATTTGCTAACAGTGCATTAGAAAGAGGTTTAGCAGTAGCCCCTGGAGAGGGATTTGGAAATTATAAAAATTTCATAAGAATATCTGCATGTCAAGACGAAAAAATACTAATTGAGGGGATGAATATGCTGAGTAATATCATGAGTGAGAATAAATGAAAAAAGTAACAGTAATTGGTGCGGGAGGTCAAATGGGTCAATGGTTTGCACGGTATTTTGCGAGTAAAGGATTTGAAGTTACAGGCTATGATTCAGAAAACAAAGTAACAGGAAAAGATATCCAAATTGCACAATCTCTTGTAGGAGGAATTTTAAAAGCGGATTATGTTGTTTTATGTACGCCCACCAGGAGAACCCCTGAAATTATTAGATTGATTGCAAAGGAAATGAAAAGGGACACCCATCTCATTGAAATATCCTCTGAAAAATCAAAAGTGGTTGCTTCGTTATCAAAAATGCCATCTAAAATTAACCCAATTTGCATTCATCCCATGTTTGGTCCAGGAGTGAAAACAATTAAAGGCCAAAATATAATTTCAGTTCCAATTAAAGACGCAAAAAAAGAACTAACAATGGCAAAAACTCTTTTTGAAGGGGCAAACTTTGTCACAATTGATGCTGCAGAACATGATAAAAAAATTGCAGTTATCTTGGGATTGACACATTTGATGAATTTAGTTTTTGCAAACATCATATCAAAAGATGAAAAAATGTTACTTACTGAGAAAATGTCCGGAACTACTTTTAGGGTTCAGAAAATATTGGCAGAGAGCATAATGACAGAATCTCCAGAACTAATTGAGACAATCATTGCAAATCCAGAAATTCGTAGAGTTGCTGAGGAACTGTGGAAAGATATTGGTAGATTGCTTACTGCAGTTCAAGAATCGAAGACAGAAGAAGTGACAGATTATATCAAAGACTGTCAAGAAAGACTTGCCAAGCATACAGACATAAATGAATCCTACAAAAAATTATCAAAAATGGTAAAAACTGTTGAAAAATAATCAGCATGCGTTCAACAAAGATAGTCACGTCTTTTATTAGAAATAATGACAAATTGTTGATTCTCAAAAGAAGTGATAAAGTAAAGACCATGAAAGGATTGTGGGCAGGAATTAGTGGGATCATAGAAAAAAACGAAGAGCCACTACAAAGAGCTAAGATTGAGATTTTCGAAGAAGTTGGGATTGCAGATGATCAGATTACATTAGTAAAATCAGCAAAAGAAATGAGAGTTAATTCGCCACAATATCTAGATCATGAATGGGAAATATTCCCATTTTTATTTGAATCAAACAATCCTACAATTACACTCAATTGGGAAAATTCAGATTTTAAATGGATCACAATAGATGAGCTAAAAGAGTATGAAACTGTACCCAGTCTGCAGAAAGTGTTATTCAATTTGCTGTAAATTTTTATTTTCTTTTTCATATTTTTTCTGCTGTGGGAGCATCATATACACGCAAGCACCACCGCACATAGTACAAGGTACGTTATTTCCAGGATGTTGTCCAGTTCTACTGTGAATTTTTGCAGCTTCTTCAGGATCTATGGATAATGCCAATTGTTTTTCCCAATCCAAGGTACGTCTCGCTTCAGTCATTTCAATATCCCATTTTATCACTTTGTCACGGATTTTAACAAGATCTCCCGCATGAGCTGCAATTCTATATGCAATTAATCCTGCTTTAACATCATCAGCATTTGGCAAAGCAAGATGTTCAGAAGGAGTAAGATAGCATAAAAGATCAACACCCTCACTTGCAGAAACTGCAGCACCAATTGCACTTGCAATATGATCATGACCGGATGCAATATCTGTAACTAAAGGTCCGAGTACATAATATGGTACATCGCCAATCAATGACTTGGCCAATCTTACATTAGCTGCAACCTCATTTAATGGCACATGTCCAGGACCTTCAACCATTACTTGGATATCTTGTTCGTGAGCTCTTTTTGTTAATTGTGAAATATTGATCATTTCTTGAACTTGAAGTTCATCATGTGAATCTAAAATGGAACCTGGTCTAAGTGCATCTCCAAGGCTAAATGTCACATCGTATTTTTTTGCAATTTCAATTAAATAATCATAGTGAGTTAGGTATGGGTTTTCCTTATCGTGTTTTAGCATCCATGCAGCAGTAATGGTTCCTCCCTTGCTTACGACTCCTCCATATCTCTGAACTTTAAGAATTCTCTTAGCAATTTCTTTTGTAATTCCGCAATGGATTGTGGTGTAATCCACACCGTCTTTTGCATTTTTTTCAAATGCATTGAGATAATCATCCTCGGTTAAATTCAATGGGTTTTTGTGAACTTCTACCCCATAATTGTATGCCTCGTAAATTGGAACTGTTCCAAATGTAATTGGAGCATGCTGCATAAGGGTTTGTCTAATCATTCTGACATCTCCGCCGTCACTAAGATCCATAATTGTGTCTGCATGATATTTTATGGCGACTCGTGCTTTTTCAATCTCATCTTCTAGATTTACGTTTAGAGTTGAAGTTCCTATGTTTACGTTTACTTTAGTTTTAAGACCTTTGCCAATCCCTACATTGTGAATTTTTTGTGGCCTGATATTGTTACTTGGAATTATTATTGAACCGCGAGCAATCTTTGGAATTAACCATTCTAGTGAAACATCTTCATCTTTTGCGACTTGTTTCATTTCATCCGTAGCAACTCCACGTCTAGCAGATGTCATCTGAGTAGCCATCAACATTCCTTGCCCTCTTGCCTGATTTAAACAATCGTGAACTCAAAAACAATCATATGCGCAAAATTTTATAATGCTATATTAATAAATTTGATCTGCTTTTAATCTGAGTATTGCTAACTGCATAAAAACGAACAGAGAGTATCTTCACTGTACTAGAAAATTTAATAGTATTAAAGATAATTTTTGTTCTTTTAAATGTGCAACCCGATCATCAGAATAATCTAGATTTGGTTCATCTTCCAAGACGGTTTCTCAGATAATTTCGGTAATTCATACGCACTGGGCCTAATAATATGTTTAGACAGGATTAATCTGCAGTTCTTTGCTTGATTTTAATGATTTGCTGTTTTAATTCGATCTTGACGGAAACCAATGACGTGTAACTACGAAGTTTTTGATTTTCAGATTCTAGGAATTTTATTTGAGTTCATATCATCTAGGAGGGCTCCAAGTCTCCTCTAGGCACTCCAATGCATGTTTAGAGATAAGATATTGTTTTCCACATTTGAAACACTGCCATACAAATTTCCCATTTTTCATTAATTGATACTGCATGGGAAGTACGCAAACATTACATTGTACTGTTTCTGGCAAGTAATTACCTGTTATTGGAATTTTGTTCATCTGTGAATCAAGTTACACAAGTATAAAACAGATCTCATGAACAGCAGTTAAAACTAAATCCCATTATGAATTTGAAAGAAAAATAGATTAGTACAGTCAGCAACAAAATGTTATGAATTTACTTTCTATAGGAGGATCTGATCCTTCGTCAGGAGCAGGGGTTCAAAGTGACATCAAAACATTTTACTCCCTTAACGTTCATGGATTAACTGTAATCACAGCTATTACAGGCCAAAATACGTCCACTTTTGGAATGGTTGAACCAGTTTCACAGAAGATCCTAAAAGATCAATTAGAATCAATATTGACCGATTTTAAAATTGAAGGAATAAAAATTGGAATGGTGTTTAATTCGCAAATTATCAAGATTCTATACCAAGAATTAAAAAAAATAAAAATCCCTATAGTGGTTGATCCAGTAATTAAATCCACTACTGGTGGATTGTTGATTGAGAAATCAGCAATCAAAGATTTCCGAAAATACATAATCCCGCTAGCAACAATAATTACCCCCAACAAATTTGAGGCAGAAATATTATCAAAAACTAAGATCACATCAGAAAACTCATTTAAAAAAATTGGAAAGATCATTCAAAAAATGGGCGCAAGGAATGTGGTGATTACTGGGATTAAAGGAAAAAACAACCAAATCGCAGATTTTGTTTTTGAAGGTGTACGGAATTATTCTGTTTCAGGCGGTTTTATATCTAGAAATAATCATGGAAGTGGTTGTAATTACTCATCTGCAATACTTTTTGCTCTTGCAAAAAACAAAAGCATACATGAATCCGTAGCATTTGCCAAAGAATTCACGTACAAATCAATAAAAAATGCCAAAAAAATCGGAAAAGGAATTCTTGTTACAAATATTCAGGAAACAGATAGAACTAATCTAGAGTTGGTAAACGCAATTGACGAATTCGCCAATATCAAAAACATCTACAAACATATTCCAGAATGTCAAACAAATTTTGTATATTCAAAAGAAAACCCAAAATCCGTAAACGATATTTTGGGGATATCTGGACGAATAGTAAAGACTGGAAAAGAAGTCACAATAGCCGGAAATATTCGTTATGGCGGTTCAAAACATGTTGCAACTGCACTGCTTACAATTAGTAGAAAATATCCGCAGATAAGATCTGCAATTAACTTGAAGTATCAGAATTCAACAATCTCAAAAATTAAAAAATCAAAATTACTAACTTCAAGCTATGACCGAACTCAAGAACCTAAAAATGTGAAAATCGGCGGTTCATCAATAGAATGGGGAATCAAACACGCTATCAAATCTTTAAAAAATGCTCCTGATGTAATTTTTCATAAGGGTGATTTTGGGAAAGAGCCAATGATCCTCATTTTTGGGAAAAACCCAAATGACACAATAGAAAAAATTTTAAAAATAATTTAGAGTCAAACTTTCCTTGAACATAAATAATCACATGGTACATATGATTTATGAAAGCTGTAATTCTTGCTGGGGGGTTGGGTACTAGGCTTCAACCATATACTACATTTCTCCCAAAACCCATGTTGCCATTAGGCGAAAAACCCATCTTGGAGCATTTGATCGATTGGACAAGAAAAAATGGGGTCAAATCAATCGTACTGTGTGTAAGTTATCTTAGAAAGACAATCGAGGATTATTTTGAAGATGGAAAACGATTTGGAGTCCGTGTAGAATATGCAGTTTCAAATAAGCCATTGGCCACTGCCGGCCAACTTAAAACTGCTGAAGAGCTCATCGACGATACTTTTGTTTGCATGTACGGCGATTCAATTTTTAATTTTAGCCTCAGAAATATGATAAAACAGCATTATGCAAAAAAAGCATTTGTAACAATGAGTCTAAATGAATACAAAACTAATCTGCCGTACGGTGTTATTGAAACTTCCAAGGCAGGTAAAGTTACAAGTTGGAATGAGAAACCAGAGATAAAAGCAAATGTGAACATGGGATGTTATGTTATGGATCCGGAGATTTTTAGTTTAATTCCAAAAAATACGCCATATGGAATGGATGACGTGATAAAAAAAGCAATGAATAGAAAAAAACCTATCCACAGCTTCATCACAAAAAAAGGATTTATAGATATAGGCAACAAACTGTCTTACAAAAAAGCATATCAGGAATATATTAAAAAACTTGGCAAGATCTGAAAATAAAGATGAATGATTTAACTATAAGAGAATTAAAAAAAGAAGATCTCTGGAATGGATTTCTTACATCGTTAGATTCTTTAAGAAAGACAAGCAGTATTGATGAAAACAAAGCGAACGCAATTTTTGATAAAATTAACTCCAATAACGATCATATTATTGTAGTTGCAGAATTGAATGGAAAAATAGTTGGGACGACTACTCTGCTGATTGAACAAAAATTCATTCATGATGGTGGAATAGTTGGACATATAGAAGATGTTGCAGTAGACAACAAATTTCAAGGTCAAAAAATAGGAGAAAAAATCATAAAATATGTTTTAGATTATGCCCGTAATAGGGGCTGTTACAAGACAATTTTGGATTGTACTGATGAGATAAAACCCTTCTATGAAAAAATAGGTTTCAAGAACGTTGCAAATGAATTAAGGTTTGATTATGTCTAAAAGAATTCTTTCTTAGGACGCTTCTTTATGTTCTTGGCCAAGTATGCCCCACTCCCCATTACGGCAAATGATAGTACCATAAACAAAATGGGAATGATCTTGACAGCATCTGTAAGGTAGATTTCTTTAATGTCTTCTAGTAGGGTATAACAAACAAACATCCCTAGCAACAGAATTATTCCACCTGCAATAATCAGTCCCCCAATTTGCCTTGAACCATATTTTTTTGACATGATAAATGCAACTGCAGCTAGAATTCCAGCTGGCGCTACGCCTATTGAAATAAATTGAATTATTTTAGGATCCGCAGAGAATGATGTTGCAAAGTCAAAATCTTCAGGAACATTGACCATAAAATTATACACCGAAATCATTTCGCCTGCAAACATTGCAAACAAAGCAACGCTAGTAACTGCAAGCCATTTTTCAATCGCCATGGTTTTAACAGATTCTAGTTGATAAATAAATCATTCAAAAAATCATATGATGCCGACAAGATTGGCCAATTCTTTCCTGGAAGATGCTCCGAGTTTTTCTGCAGCTTGTTCGGGGGATATGTCATTTAAGAAAATCCCATACCCTCGTTCTAATCCTGACCAAGATTTCGTAATTGGATAGATTTCAATATGCCAATGTATTTGTCTGCTGTTTTTCTTTTCAGGAGAAAGATGAAAAACAAGATTGTAGGAAACATTTTTGACAGTTTTTGACAAGCCACCCAAAGTAGCTCTCAAAATCAACGACAAATCGTTGATCTCTTTTTGAGTGATCTTTGAAAAGCTCGTGGTGTGTTTTTTGGGAGAAATCCAAAATTCATATGGGTATGAAGGTGCCCAAGGAGAAAATGCTATGAATCCTTCGGTTTGCAGAATTTGTCTGGGACCGCTGATCTCTTCATTTATTGTTTGACAGATGGGGCATACGCCCTTTTCATTTAGAATCTTGTGTGATGCTTCAGCTTCTGTTTCAATTATCGGTGGGATTGTAGAAAATGTCAATAGATTAAGGTGAGGGTGAGGGTTTAGATTTCCTGCTAATTCTCCATGATCAGCATATATTGAAACATATGTTACACCCTTCTGAGTGTAAAGCCACCTTAATCTGTCTTGAACAACAACTAAAACATTTGACCACTGTTCAGTATCGATTGTTGCAAAAGTATCTTTTTCATTTGGTGATGCAACAACAATGTAATGATAACCGTATGCAGGTTCACTGTAAAATGGCCTGTCACTGTATGAATTCTCCGTGTTAATTGAAACAATTGGGTTTTTGCTTTCAAAAACTCTGATGGCCCAACCTTCTACATATTCATCTTCATTGTCTTGTAGGCGTTGAAGCATTCCGTCTTTTGCAACAAGAGACAAAACAGATGGATTTGTCATCGATTCATTACCTGGTGCAAATGGGGATTTTTTTGGATCAGTAACCTTGTCATCTTTTTTTGATACAATCATGAAACGCTCAGAAACATAGTCTTTGCGTATATCTCCCATAATTGTAATTGAAAGCCATTCACTGTTAAAACGTTTACTAAGTTCAAATAAAATTTAATTGAAAATTAGATACATGCTGAAGTATTCATGTGATTAAGATTTTCTTACTTTCATCATATTATGGTTCTCAAAAAACCATCGTACATTTTATTCTGATCGAGAATATCGTTGCAAGATTTAAAAGAGAGATTCCGATCCGAAATAAACAGACAACCTCATGGATAATTCTGACGTTCACATGATTTATGTTCTCTTAGATGGTGTAGGCGATCTTCCACATCCTGATTTGGATGGAAAGACACCGTTAGAAGCTGCAAATACCCCAATATTAGATAAAATTGCCCGTAATGGTGTTATAGGAGAGGTCATTTCGGTGGGAAAAGGAATAGCTCCAGAATCGGACATTGCGGTGTTCAACATGCTTGGATACAAATTCAATCATTCAGAGTATGTAGGCAGAGGAGTTATAGAAGCAATTGGAATAGGGATTGACTTTAAAGATGGGGATTTGGCATTAAGGGGGAATTATTCCACACTAGATGAAAAAGGTATGATCATAGATAGACGAGCAGGAAGAAATATTGAAAAAGAAGATGGATATGGAATTGCAAAAGAAATTGAAGAAAAAATTAATCTTTCAAGCGCAGATGCGTCCGTAGTGGTATCCCCTACAATTGGACACAGGGTGACAGTTAGAATTAGAACCAATTCGCGACTATCATCAAAAATTACCAACACAGATCCTGCTTACAGTAATATTGGTGGTATGGGGGTGGCAAAAACTGTCGGAGATCTTCTAAAAATTGAAAAATGTTTGCCTCTTGAAGACACTAAAGAATCCAAATTTACGGCTAATTTAGTAAATGAATTTTCAGAAAATGCAATTAAAATAATGAGGGAAAGTGAAATTAATAAAAGACGAATGGTGCAAAACAAAAAACAACTCAGTTGTATTTTACTTCGAGATGCGGGAAACAAATATCCTGACGTGATTCCAATCAATGAAAAATATGGTATGAATTTTTCGTGTATAGTAGACATGCCTGTAGAACTTGGAATTTCAAAAGTTCTAAAGATGAAAGCATTTGAAGCGGGTGGGTTGACCGATTACGAAGAGAAAGCTAAAGTTGCTGCAAAATCTATGGAGACTCAAAATTCAATATATGTCCATCTCAAAGGGCCAGACGAATTTGGTCATGATGGGGATGCCATCGGTAAGATGAAAAACATCGAGGAGATTGACCGAAGATTTTTTAAAACTCTTGTTGAAAATATTGATTCCAGTAAAGTTGCAATTGTGATTTCTGCTGATCATTCGACACCTTGTATTAATAAAGGACATAGTGATGATCCTGTCCCTGTTCTGGTTTCGGGAGACTTCATCAAAAATGATGGAACTACAAGAATGACCGAACAACAGGCGAAGAAAGGAAGCATAGGCCTGCTTCAGGGCGCAGAAGTAGTAACTAAATCTCTTGAATTGATTAAATCTCAAATATAGTTAGGTTGTTTGCTTGTTGCATTTCTATGGCTTTGTTTCTTATTCGATCTATGTCTATTGAATGGTATGTAGATGGTGATGTTCCTAGCTTGTCCAAAACTCTTCTGAGCATTCCAATCCCAATACTAACGTCATTTTTTTGAGCATGAGCAAATGCAACTGCCATCAAGATTATTCCTTGTACCAGCTCTTTTTCTCTGCCAAAGCATTGTTTCCAAACACCTTCAAAGGCTTCATGACTTTCCCAGAATCGCTCATTATTAAAATAAAAAACCCCGTCAGTTATCCCTTGTTCTTTTTCGATCTTCTCTTCTACCACATGTCGAATATTGTCAATGGGTCCAATGGGAGATAATCTTTCAACCAAGGAGTCCAGTCCTTCTTTTTCAACAGCTACGTCAAATTCTACAAAATTTCTTGCAACTCTGGCAATCCTTATTGAAGCATTCATGTCTGATACTAGATCTCTGGCTCTGTAGACCAGTTCGCGAGAATTCTTAGGGGAATAGCCTATGTTTTTTAAATGAATCATGTATCTCTCCATGGTGTAATTTGATGGGTTTTTCTTAAATTTATTCTGTAATTTCCAATCAAGGTTTATATGAAATACCAAAAGGATTTTGGATACATGTCTATCGTTCAGACTATTGCAGATGTGGATAATACATTCCTATCGCGAAGAGAGATCACCTGCAATTTTGCTGGATTGGGCGGTAAACTCAAAAGCCTAGAAGCTGCAGACATGATTACAAAGGAATTCAAGCTAGACGGCAAAGTCGTGATTCCGATTAGATTGAAAACACAAGTAGGTAAATCTCTAGTCACTGGGATCTTTTACGTTTACAATGATGAATCATTAGCAAAAAAACACATCAATCCTACAATATTCTCAAGATTGGAAAAGATAAAGGCAAAAAATGCTGAAGCCGAAGCAGCAGCAAAAGAGGCTGTCGCAGCACCCGTAGAAGAGGTGAATATAGAGTAATGGCAGGAAAAAAAGGTTCCAGTCCTAACGTTTACAAATATTTCAAGATTGACAGTGACAAATTAACAAGGACTAGAAAAATTTGCTCAAGATGTGGTAAGGGAGTATACATGTCAGAACATAAGGATAGACACACCTGTGGAAAGTGTGGACTAACCGAATTTAATCAGTAGTTAGTCCAAAATAATTGGTTTGACCGCCCGGATTTTAAACCAGGTGGTCTAATGATAGACAAAGTTGTCGTTAAACAATTTTTATTGGGATAAAACATGTTTCAGTACAATTGTTTTTTATTTATTTTGGCACTTTTTTCTTCTAGCTGCTGCATTTTTAAAATAAACGAAGCATCTAATCTTATCTTAGAGAGGGATTCTGCAGATAATTTTACAGTGTTCTCATCCAATGAGATGTTGGATTTGGGAAGATCTTTTTCAGCCCAAAATTTCATTACTTTGTCTTCTAATTTATAATCGCGAAACCCTGCAGGGAATTTTTTTGTAATGTGATTTAGCAATGTACGATCTTTGAAAACAACCCTTGGTTCAAACAACCTAGTTTCATCACTGTATACATTCTCAAATAGGTTGCCTGAAATCTCATCCGAAATTAATTCCATTTTCGATATTTTTCTCATCAAGTCAAGAAAATGAAGAAATTCATGAGCTAGAATCGCATGTATCGTTCCTTTAAGGCCGTAAGCAATCAAAGGAGCTGATATTTGAATTACAACCTGAAATTTGTCTTCAAACATAATTGGAATAGTCCTGGCAAATAGAATGCCATATTCATACGAATTTGGATTAGGGGATGAAATTACAAGTGAGGGCTCCACATAAGCCACAGGATATTGAATTCCTGATGCTTTTTCAATTCGATCTATCCCAGATAGAACGAGTGGAAAGCGCCTCATGACAAGTTGATACACGCCATCAGGGATGATCCCCTTTGAATGCGCATCTCTGAAACGTATTAGCGGATCCAATATTTCTCCTCCGGGATTTTACATGTAAAAAAGTTAATTCGATTAGGATCTGGGCTTTCCAACTTTCTTTTTTTTGCGTGTATTAGCTCTTTGGTCGGCATGTCTTTGATGTTTATTTTTTTTCCTCATTGGCATGTAGTTTCAGAATATTTAGTGCTAGTTAATTGTTATCATTTTACTTCAATCTCAAGAAAATCAAACTCGGTACACGTACATTGAGTGTTAAGAATACTGGATAAACTAGGTGAAACGTCATCTCCTGTCACAAATCTCTTGACAGGAAGGCCTCCCTCAGCTTTAACTATCATTGTAAATCCCTCGTTTGGATTTTTTTTATATTTTACACTAAAAACTTTCTTTTCTGAACGTTTTCCTGATTTGTCATAAATTACTATGGGGTGATTCTTGAGATCTTTTAATTTTCTAAGATTCTTGGCATCGATTTCAAATTTGGTGGAGATTTTTACCCCTATCGTTGAAATAAATTTAACTGGTTTTTTAGGCGACTCGTTTGTATTTTTTAAATTCCTGATCTTAACTGAACCAAGTTGAGTATTCCTTAATCTTAAATCTCTTTTGAGAGGGTTTTGAATTTTAACAAAAAACGGTCTTCCCGAGCCTAAAACTAGACTTGATTTATCTTCACCTCCAATCCAGGTAAATTTAGCAATGGTTCCGCCAAGTTTCTTGAATAAAAATTCAGAGATCAATCCTTCAACACTGTTGAATTCTGAAATCCCATGGAAATTACAAATTCTACACCCTTTTCCAAAACACTTCCCGCATTGTTTTTGTTTTTGAGCAAGCCCTCTCAGCGTTTTCACATATCTTCCAGAAAAAACAACTGATTTTGAACGTAATTGGCATAGTTCATCTTTCAAGTTCAAAATAAAAGTGATTTCGGGATCTGCATGATCGATTCTTTTTTTTGTTCTTCTTGAGAATAATTTTCCTAGTTCTTTTGTGATGTCTGTCTTGACACTATCCACACCTTTTAATCTGTATTTGGAACGAATGTAATCGTCTCTGTCGATTATGGACGGTTTGATTATGGCTCCAACACTAAATGAAGAGTAACAGTGATCAGACGATGCATCATACATTAATTTTAATAAACTATCCAAATGATCAAACAGATTTTTGCACACATAGCACTTTTTAGATGTTCTTGGTTTCTTCTTGAGTTTTTTCCCAAGTAGTTTGTTTGATGAAAGATGTAGTTTTTTTGAGAATAACCTACCTAAACAATTGTCGCATAGGTAGTATTTTTTCATAATTTGATTTGCGATAGGGATAATTTTTTGATATTCGGTCATATTGGAAAAAACTATGTGACGAATTACCCTAATCCCATTTTTCTAAGAGTTCCTTGCATTTGGCGTCCTTTAGATGCTTTCATCATATTCTTGGAGTTTTTATAATTTTTGACAAGTTCTTTGACTTCACTTTCGGGCCATCCAGAACCTCGCGAAATTCTTTTGATCCTGGATGAATTTAGCAAGTCAGGATCTGCTTTTTCTTCTTTTGTCATGCTTTGGATGATGTACCTCCATTTTGAAACTCGATCTTCCATTT
This sequence comes from Candidatus Nitrosopumilus sp., assembly GCA_020431995.1. Lineage (GTDB taxonomy): Archaea > Thermoproteota > Nitrososphaeria > Nitrososphaerales > Nitrosopumilaceae > Nitrosopumilus. The sequence continues at coordinate 12,739 of JAGQHE010000056.1, read as the reverse complement.
GGTCTACTTGATCATTTTTTACCATCCCAGAAAGCCCAGGCATGCTGTCGAGAAGTCCTTTCAAAGAGCCTACTTTTGTTACTTCTTCTAGCTGATAAAAGAAATCATCCATGTTCATTTTTCCGCTAGAGATTCTTTTCATTCTGACGTCATCACCCTCATTTTCTAATCTTTTTGCTAAATCTAATACAGCCTGAATATCGCCCATTCCAAGAAGTCTTCCGACAAACCTAGTTGGCGAAAATTTTTCTAAATCATCAATTCTCTCACCAGTTCCAATGTACATGATTTGTGCCCCTGTGGCTGCAGATGCAGCTAGCGCTCCCCCTCCCTTTGCAGAGCTATCTAGTTTGGTAATAATTATGCCCCCGACAGGAATTGTTTTGTGAAATGCCTCTGCTTGATTAAAACACTGTTGCCCAATAGTTCCATCAATAACAAGTAATGCCAAATCAGGATCTGCTACTTTATCAATTCTTTCCATTTCTTCCAGTAGATACTTTTCTTCTTTGTGGCGACCTGCGGTGTCGATTAAAATGACGTCTAATGGTTGCCCTTCAAAATATTTTAATCCGTTTTTTACAATACTGGGAGAATCTTTATTGTTTTCTTCACCGTAAACTTCGACGTTTGATTTTTCACACATTGTTTTAAGCTGAACTAATGCCCCAGGTCTGTAAGTGTCTGCCCCTATGACCCCGATTTTGTATCCTTGTCTAGATAAAAATTTTGCAAGTTTAGACGCTACGGTAGTCTTCCCGCTTCCCTGAATTCCCAAAAGGATGATTTTGTTTTGTTTTCCAGGCTTAAAATCAAAATTAGATTCATTTCCAAGTAATTTTGAGAGTTCGTCATATAGGATCTTGATTATGTGATCTTTGCGTGAAAGTCCTGGAGGAGGAATTTCATTAAGGGCACGTTCTTCTAAGTGTTTTGTAATTTCCAGAACCAAGCGCACATTAACATCGGATTGCAATAATGCTCTTTGAACGTCTTTGGATAACTCTTTGATTAGATCCTCATCAATTCCAGAAGACTTAACAATTTTCCTGATTGCATCGCCTAAGCTATTCTTGAGTCCATCAAGCATTGTAATTTAACTCAGCATCCACTATTTCAAACCTTCCTCTGTACTCATCCCATGTTTTTTTATATTTTTTAATCTTGATCGAATTCGAAAACAGAGGACAATCAATCACGAATGTTTCTGCCTCGCCACCTTCAAAATTTAAATTGAATCCGTGTTTCTCAGACAGATTTTTCAATATGATGATGTCTGGTTTTGAAATACATTTGCCAAGCCAGGAATCGTTTAAACCTCCAGAAGACACTGTAGTTATTATAAACTTAAAACCGGAATCAACCAAATTATTCATGTATTGCAATGGTTCGGAATTCCACAATGGTGCAATAGGTACCAAATTAAATTTTGAGCAAAGAGTCTCAAATCTTTCTTTTTGAAACATGCTTTTGATTCCGCCATGTACTAATCCCTCAATACCGAATAGATCTTTTGCGGTATCTAATAAATTCCCAAGATCTTCTAATTCTTTATCTGGCTCGTCAGATGAGGAGTTGATTGTTAATTGAGGAATGTTCATAGATTGTGACTGAAGATTTGTCCACTTTATGTTTGGATGATGCAGTAAACGGCTTTCTTCTGATTTTGGAAAAATGCTCAAAAGACATGCTATTTGATGTCCTTGTTTTTGCGCTAGATAGATTGCAAATGTACTGTCTTTTCCACCTGAAAATAGGGAAGCTAATTGCATGATCCGAAAAAAATCAATTCAACAAACATTTGCAATTTGTTGAAAAAAGATGCTTCATCACTCATAATCCTCATCAACATTCAGACGGCTTTTCCGCTCATCATCAGCATCCGCATTAACTCTTAATGCGCATGATTTTAGTCATGCGGTCTGAAAGTATTGCCTGTTTGTTTTGCATATTTGAAGTCAAACCTGTTATTGACTGTATTTTAGCTGAAGAATATTTAAGATAAACGTACACTAGATGATTCAAGTAAAGGAATTTGCAGTTAGGTTTGATAATTATTTATGTCAATCTTTTTCTGATAAACGTGAATCCGCTTATTTCTTTATTAATTATTAATTCTGTTTTGTATGTCTTATTATGATATTCATATTCCATATACAATCCAAAATAGAAGTCATTGTTTTTAATCTTGTTTTGCATTTTCTCATCGATTGGAATTGGCTCTGTCCATAATTCAGTTGGTGCCATGTGTGCAGTAGAATCATCTACTATGTCATAAAGAGATGGAGCATTTTTTAATTCATCTATCGTAAACAATTTCTCACGAACGAAACCTTTTGCAGTGGTTATGATTGCTTGTGTTTTTCCATAGTTTTTCAAATCTATAGACACAGTATCATTAGTTATTTCAAAGGGTTTATCAGAATCACTAACACTTATCCAAGGTCTTTGTTCCTCTATTGAGTTATTAATCATAAATTTTGTTTGTTTGTTAGAAAAATACAGAGTAATTGCTAATGCTGTTATTGTTATGCCTCCAATTATTGTTGAAACTATAGTGGCTTTAAGAGTAATGGCATTCGAATCATGTTGAAGTTTTGAACTCATAGTCACAACTTGTAAATCAGATTGTGCCACAATTTTATCAGCTAGTGTTCCATTAATAAAAAAAACAGCAGCAGTAACATTAAGATGATTTGTTCCTGCCTTATTAACAAAAAACGACATGTTAGAGTTTGCAAAAGAATTTGATTGTATTTCTATTTCATTATTAGTGAGTCTAATTATTTCACGTTCATCAGAAAAATACTCTAATTCAGGGATAATTTTTATTGCATAATCATTTTGGTTTGTGAAGTTTAATGACAATGTTAGCTTATTATATTCAATTGCATTGTTGTATTGTTGACTATAGATATTATTATTGCTAGATTCAAACCAAACATTTTTCGGAAAATTAATTGTAGGTAAAGTTGGAAAATCAAATTCATAGATAGTATAATATAAAAAGGAAATCAACAAAGCCATTGCCCCACTTGCTAGTATTATTGAAATTAATGAGATGCCAACTAATGATGAAATAATTTCTTGTTTTGAAATTTTTATTTTCTTTTTATCCACGAGTTGCTAATTACTGTAGGAACTTAAGCATTATGTGTTATTACATTACAAAATTATAGCACTATAGATCAGGATTTTGGTTTATACAATATGTCCTCTGGCTTTTAGAGACAAGCCTACAATCAGGAGTTAATATGACTGGTTATTTTTAATTCAAATACGTATAGACCTGAACTGTTTTTGAGAGTATAGTCTCATAATAATATCGATCTATCGAGTTTTGTTAAATATTAATAATTATCAATGCAACATATCATTACTATTTTGAATTCATATCATGTTTCTCCAAATGTAAGGGAAAGCGAGTTTCTGAATCTCAAAGGAATTCTAAAAGAAAGGTATAGAATGAATAACAAACCCATTCAACCTGGCACCAGAGAAGCTTTAGAAGTTGATACTCCTAATGGGAAAATCACCATAACATATTACAAAAATGGTAAGTTGATGGTACAATCCAGCCCCTCTAATCCTGAATATGTGTTATTAGTTGATGATATTACAGAATATTTCTCAAATCTTAAAAAAAATCAAAATATTTGATCTTATTTGGAATCATTCCATAAAGACTTAAACCAATCATTGGAATAGTTTGTGATTCTTCATCTTTTTTCTGTTCCTGTATGTTATAACATGATACTTGATGATGTTCTTCAACTTCTCTTCTGCTGACAGATTCTCATCAACACAGGAGGATAGAAAATCCAGATAGTCCTTGTCCGTTACATCGATCTCTATTTTTCTCAATTTAACACCTGAACTTTGATAAAAGTCTCATCTCTGCTGATTAGTCTGGCGTGATTAATGCAAAATCTCATGATTTGTTTGCAGTATGGTCTTTTACATCCCTCTTCAAAATGGTAAAACATTACCTGTGTATACGATTCTGTATCACATCCTAGAACATTGCAAATCATGAGATCCTAGACTAGGAATTATTGAGGCTAAAAGACTGGGTTATTGTAGAATCTTTAGAGGATTGAACCTTTCTTGGAGATAACTTAAGATTCAAAAATTTGAAACATGTTCAAGATAAGATCTTTGTAAATACGAAATATGATTAAAATTATCTAAATAATGTATTATCAGGATAATCAGAAAGTTCTTCAAAATGAGATTCTTCTAAACCCAATTTCTTTTGTAGATTTTGAATTTTTTTTGAATATTGTCTCATCAACATAATATTCATATCTTCTTTAGCTTGATTGTATTTTTTCCAAGTCTTTGTTAATGAAGACCAAGTACTGCCTATTATGTAATCGGTTTTTTCTGCAGGATTTTGTTCAAATTTGAACATAATTTGGATGACAAAATTTGATTTTTAATCCAGAATCAATAAAATTCTGGAATTTTGTCAAAATGACTACTCTAATGAAGGGATTTTGTCAGTTACAGTCATGAGTGTTGTACCCGCCTGTTCAAGCGTGTCATATCTTTCAATATAACCATCTAGGAATCTAGTTACTAAATCTCTAGTAAAACCAATCCTGTTCATGTGTTCTAATAGTTGTTCTTGGTTAAAATCAACATGCTTTGCTAAAATTCCTACATCATAGTAATCTTTCCAAATTTTTGATCGTTTTCTCTTGGGATTATCTGTTCTTTTCAATTCTTCTATTCTTGATAAACCTGCTATCATTTTGACAGGCAATAATAATTCAGGATCTGGTACTTGAATAAAAGCATCTTTTCCAATAGGTTGTTCTTTTGAAAATTTAGTCATCCATTTCCAATCAACAGTAACTCCCAAACCATCAGGATCAGGTCTAGTTTTTTCTGGATCAAAAAGATCAAAAACTATTTCATCGTGACCTTTGGGAGTGAAAATATCTTTACCATAATGATATTCTTTTTGGAATGGATCTTCATACTTTATTTTTATATCATTACTAGGAAAATAAGAATCAGTAATTTCTACTTTTTTTGAATCATCATCAGGTAGAACAATGTCAATATCTCGTGAACCAAAACTTTCCTGATAATATGCCCATACTGCCCATCCACCAATTATAGTAGTCCATTCACCGTATTTTTCATATTGCCATTTCGTTAAATTTTGAAGTTCAATAATACTTTGAGATGTTATTTCATGACTATAATCATCGACTATTAGGTCCATAATTTTTTGATTAAAGGTTCTGCAGCATAAGCTTTATCATCACAATAAAGATCGATTAATGTTCGTAATTGAGTGGTTAGTTTCATCCCATTAATTTCAATTATGTTGTCCTCTCTATAGGGTTTGAATGCATAGAAATTTACTCGGACTTTTCCTTCTGTTTCTTTTTTTGCCATTTCATTCCAATATGATTCATCAACATAAACATGAATGGCAGGATCCCGAATGTATTCTGTATAATGTTCAAGAGCAGAGGTTAAACAAAAAACACCATTATTTCTTTTAAAAAACTCTATCGCTGCATTTCTATCATCCCCCATATCACGAGTTATCCGTAGGTCACTCATTTTTCTAAAATTACTATAAAACTTCACCAAGCTTGGTGGAGATGGAACCTTGTAGGTCAAAGTTCGATGTAGGGTGTCTTTGGTTTTCTCAACCATACGTAATTCTTCCAACCAATTTACAAAACCACTGATACTTCCACCATGTCGATAACCCAATTCTCTTGCCATTTGACGCTGTTTGAATTGTTTGTGTGATAGCATGTAATACATCAAAGGATATGCATATTGAGATTTGAAACTGGGCATGTTTAGATATATGTATGATCGTATTTTATACCTTTGATCATATATTTCTGACCAGATGTGGTCAGGAAAACCTGACCATATAGAGATTTCATGACCAAGCAATAATCCAAACAATTGCAAAAAGTAACCCAAGAGTAGTATTCAGGATCTTAGAATCATTTGACTCTAAGGTTAAGCATGGGTACTAGACTACACTATCCGCCTCACTCGTGAGAACCGAATGACGCAAACGGCATTATCTTTACTCCGTCCACTAAAGGGCCTAAAACCCTTTTTAGAAATACAAAGTAAATCTTTAGAGGCTTACCAACTAAGAATAGTTTGTGATATTTGAGTCAAGTTTAGAGATTTTTTGGATAATAATGAAGAAAAAATGCAGACAGTAGTGTTTATCAATAGTTAATGATTAATTTAGGATCCATGAAACTAATTCTTTTTACAATTATTGTTCTTTCAATAATGGTAGTTGGTCTAGATCAAGCGTCAGCAGAGGTCACAATTACTCCTGCATTAGGGTCTGGAGCCTCAGGATGTGAAACAACCTCTGCTGGATGTTATCATCCAAATGTAGTATCTGTTGCAGTCGGTGAAAAAATTATCATGCAAAATACAGACACTGCAGCACATACATTTACAGCAGGAACTCCTGATGGCGGACCAAATGGTGAATTTGATACTGGACTTTTAATGGCAGGAAATTCATTTGAGTGGACTCCAACAGTAGCAGGCAAAGTTCCATATTTCTGCATGGTACATCCTTAGATGATAGGAACCATCATGGTAGGAATTGATGGAGATTCAGATAACAAGCCAGTTCCAAAACCTCCAACTACACGTGACGATCCCCTGAAGATAGAAAATCAAAAACTAAAAGAGCAGATATACGAGTTAAAACTTGAAAACAAGCAGCTCAAAAACAAAATTAACTCACTAAACTCTGAGATTGATTCCCTAAAAGACCAGATTGTCTCAATGTCTGGCGAGTTTGTGAAGATGATAACGCAGTTAAACGAATGGTTCAGAAATCAGTTGGATTGACTTTGTGTACCATTTGTACAGTCAAATATTTTTCTATTGATGACGTTAGATGATCTGGGAATATATTGAACAACCCAATTAGATTTATTCTTCATATCTAAACGGCAGGCATTTGTCTGCAAATGGCTGAACATCTACTATTTTGAATTTTTTACTAGACTCCTCAAATCGTTTTTGCAGTTCACCGTCAACAAAACAATTCTTGACTGGCTGTTCTGCATCCTTGACAAAATTACCGTCAATTATGCCACCTTTTCCATGATTAAACTCATCATTTGTGATCGTATACGAATAGTTCTCTTTTCTCGATTTAAAGAAATTATTTCGTGAGTGCATCAGAAGTAAAAGGTAAAATTACAATTGATGATTCTTGATTCAAGCAGGCAAACAAGGAGGTTGAGGCCGATTCTAAGAGAATGGGTCAGGCCGGACAGCAATCAGACCAGCAAATTAAACAAAGTTCAAATAATTCCGTTCATCAGTTGACAATCTAAAAGCAAAGATTTCGTCAACAACCCAAGATATGCAACACATAGACCAGTGGGCAGATATCCGATGAGGCTTTCATCATAGTTCAGTATATGCTAGAGAATGGAATTCTTAAAGTTTGATCAAATTCTAACAAATTTTTCAAAAGAACCTTCTTCCAATTTTACAAATACATCATATCAACAGTTAATCATATAGAGAAAGAACAGTAAAGGTAAAGTAATATTGTTTTTTGGAGTATACAGTTGAATAATACATTATTTCTTATTCCTTTACTAGCACTTTCTATTACATTTGCCTTTGCAGATAATATCGTAACAATTCCTGAAGGATCCAGTGTTCCTGATTGTGAAAAAACAATAGAAGGATGCTACAACCCTCTTGAGATTACAATTCAGCAAGGAGAATCCATCACATGGGAAAACAAAGATACGGCATTTCACACCGTTACCTCTGTGACGTCTACAGGTAAGATAGATGGTGTTTTTGATAGTGGTTTTATGAATACAGGTAAAACATGGTCTTACAAATTTGAAGAATCAGGTACTTTTTCATATTTTTGCAGTCTTCATCCTTGGATGGTTGGAAATGTTATTGTTAATTCTAAACCAATCATAATGGATGACACGATAACAAATTAAAGTTTGATTGTAGAGAATAAAAAATTAAAAGAGGAAATTAAAATTTTGAAGTTAGAAAACAGCGGTTTAAGAGATGAAAATAATTTTTTAAAAGATCAAATAATTTCTATGACTAAAGAATTTGTGGATTCATTAACACAGCTCAATGAGTGGTTCAGAAGCCAGATAAATGGCTAGGACGTGTGCCTCTTTGCAAACCTGAAGGCTATCCTCTCAAGTAATCTTTTGGCAGGTTGTCGGCAATCTACGCTTGTTCCTACAACACTTAGTTGCTTTTGCACCTGTGCCATTTCTTTCCTTTGTCAATCAGATCATCGATTCTCTTTCTTGTTTCCTTTGTAACCTCGTCAAACTCTTGCTTTAGGATGAACCTTGGAAAGTCGTCCTTTTTGTGATGCTTGTCCAGATAGTCATTTACCGCCTTCATGGAACTGAGATGTGCGGACTTTTCACTGTCTCTTATTTTTATCATTACTGTGGCAATCCTGGAATCAAGATCAAGGATCATCTTTTCGATGCACAGTCTTTCTTGAAGATTGTTTGTCTTCTCCAATCCTTCGACAAGACGTACTCTCTGAGTCTCGTGCCTGAATAGCTGCCTGTCGAGCAACTGGTCTGGAGTTGTTGCAAACTGCTCTCCTATCTTGGCATAGCACCACTTGATGTCCTGGTTTATGGTATTGCGGTTTATTCGCATCAGTTCGGATATCCTTACTGCAGAATATCCAAGATCTATGTGCAGTCGGAACACCTCCAGTCTTCTTTTCTGCCTCTCTTTTCTGGAATACGGTGCAAACTTGTGACTAGGTCTGACTAGGTCCCGTATTGCAGCCAGGCTCTCATCTATGAATTCCTGGGATACTTGCAGATCACTCATGGCTGTCCTGCAGGCGGTGCTTCTGGCAAAGTAAATTCACGAATCTCTCGCACAAGTCACAAAGTCTTTCACTGTCAGTTTCCCTGAGGATCATGTCATAGGTAATGTCAAGAGCATCATACAGTTTCTGGTTCAATGTGTGACTCCTTTTGCGTATCTTTTGGCATATTCAAGCAAGAGATCCTCCATACTGGTGAATTTCTTTTGAAAGTCTCTTGTCTCTTTTTGTGATAGGTATTTTCTCTCGTCCAGGAATTCAAGTGCTTCTCTGCAGTCCCTGATGGACTTGAGGCTTAGCAGGACTTCCTTTCGCATCAAGTCGTAGATTTCTTTTCTGTCTGTCCCCTTCGCATCAATCAGACACTCTAGTTCTTTTAGCATTCTTTCAGTATGTTCAATGATTAACAACGGTCCGTTGAACTGGATCTCATAAAACGCATCAAGATCCATCTTGCACAGCTCAATCCAGAAACGGTTTTTTGGCTTGTTGAGAGTTTCTATCCATTCCTCCATAGAGTCATGCATTACATTTTCACCCTGAATGTGGACTTGCTCATGATTCTATTCCGGCATGATAAGGAATAAAAGGGCTGGACGGTCTTTTCTTGCTTCTTGGTCTTGTCCTCAGCACGGTGCAACAGCACGGGCACCTGTTGGTGTTGATTCTGAACCATGCCTCGCATGTCCTGCAGCGTTTAAGGCCGTTCTCATAATATCTCTTGGAGGATACCTTCACTGAGTATTCATTGCATAGTCCGTGGCATTGGGCGCTCATTGCATCTTCTCCTGCGATGTATCATGGAGAGTCATTTGTTGTGTATTGGTTGCAGGATCGTCATCAAACGCAGTTACGCCATTGCCATCCTTAGGCACAATATCAGGCATTGCAATGACGTTTTGGATCAGCTCGTCTTCTGTGATAGTCTTGTTTTGGAAAGCATACGCAAAACGTTGTTTGAGGTATTTTTCCAGGCATGCCCTTACGCATGAAACATCAAATGACGCAATGGCGATTAACGACGTCTTTGTCTTCTCGTTCTCGTTTACTGGCCAATACACATCCCTTGTGTGAATCCTTGGGTCCCGTGTCTTGTCAATGTATCCATGCTCATACAGTGGCTCTAGAAATGTCTCCCTAATTGCCTTGACATTGGCCTTGGCATCACTTGAATCTTCGATAAAGTCCTTTATTCTTGTTCCAGTCAGGACAGGCTTTGATATCTTTAGATCCTCAATTGTCTCACTGTTCTTTTTCCAAGATGTCAAGAACACTTCCCTGTACCAAATTCTCTTGTGCGGTGGCAATGAATCCGACTCCTGTGAGATTTCGGTTGCAAATGTCAGGTCTTCAAGTGTCACTATTGGTATCTTCCTCTGGTTAATCTCAACTGATGGTCGTCTACCTGCATTGCACAGAGTGTTCATGACAACAAGACTGTCAAATCTCTGTCTCTGCCTCCATCTGTACCCTGCATCATGTGGAAATACCTCTGCAAGTCTGTCGATAAACGGATTGAACACTTCTCCTTTAGAGCCTTCCAACGAGTCAATCAAAAATTGGACAATTTTCTTGGCTCTTGTCTTCTTTTCATTGTCTATGACATTTTCCTCGTAGATCTCTTTTGGCAATCCAATCTTCTTTCCTATCAGACTCATTCCTGCCTTGTATTTTTCCTTGGAAGATCTTGGAGAAACAATGGTAAATCGTGAAAAGGTTTCCATCCATCTCTTTGATGTTGTCTCGTCCCTTGCACTGCAAATAAGCATGGATGGAGTCCCGCGCAAGACAATCGTAAAGGACTGGTTTTTCCCCGAACTGCTCTGGTTTACCAGCTTGTGTTCTGAATACTCTTCATCGTTTGATAATGTAGAGTATAGCATCTCAAGAAGCTTGACATTTGGAGGCTCTTTGAAGATTATCCATTTCCCACGAAGGTCGACAAGTGTCTTGGAGTCTTTTAGAATACTTTTGATGTGTTTTTTGATTGACTCATGTTCTCTCTTGTCTTGGCATGAGCTAAGCTGCTCGTTGAACCTTTCAAGTTCATCCTCAATTGATTCGTAATTGCTGTTGACTAGTACACCATGCTCATACTTGAAGCTCTGAGGTGTTGCACTCGCCAAAGTGATTACACTCTCCTTTGGGAAATACTGTGCAATCTGCAATGCAGGATATGTCTTGCCTTCTGATGTTCTCTCCATTATCATGAGATGTGAGGGATTTGGAGTGAATGCAGACAACCCGTTGAATATGATCTGGTATACAAGATTGGGGTCATTCTTGACTGTATTTTCACAAATCTCCTTGAATTCGTTTAACGAGTTTGTCTTTCTTAGAATCTTTCTGAATTCTAGGTCTTTTTTGAAACCATCTATGAAATGAGAGGCCACATCATCAAATTTTTGAAGCAGTTCTGTTTTGGAATGAGATTCCCTGCAAAGACAATTCTCGTTGATACATTGCTGACATTTGCCAGACATGCATGACTTGCAGTTGAGTTTCAGCAGAGTCATTGTAATATCTCCTGGTTGACAAATGACAATAGAGCAAGTCTTTGAATCAACCAGTCAACACCTCGTTTCTCGTTGTCTAGTATTAGTCCTGCAAGTCTTGCAGCCCTTAGTAGTTCTTTGTAGTCGTGTTGATGCTTGTAGTGGCTTTTGATCTGAGAACTGTCTGCATATACCGTCTTATCAATTCCATTTAATGTACAACAAACGCATCTTGCGAGACTCATGAAGAAAACCCCCATGTACATCTAGCAGAGTATTTTAGGGATAATTTCTCAAACATTAATTAGGAAACCTCCGTTGCTCGGTGTTTTCAAAGGATTGAGACTGCTCGAAACATCCTCAATCTCTTTTTTTGTTTTTATTCCTCTAGAATACTGTGGTAAAGTGTAACATTCTTTGCAAACCTGATATACTTTGTCTTCTGAAATCTGAAACTGAATCAAAAATTCAGGAGGGTTATGACAACATCCGTATGAAGATTTATTCATCTACAATCTCCTTTTGTGTAGATACAATTTTTTCTAAAATTTCGTTGTATGTTTCTCCTTTCTTTCCAAGTTTCTTTAGATCATCTCGGACTGTTTTTGAAACAACAATTCTGGTTTTCATATTGTATATACATCAAATAATTATAAATTAATAATTGCCAACATACATTTACGTATAAAAATACATAATAATGCATAAAAACCAACATACATTAGAAAATTGCAATATTCAAATCAATTGTTTAGTCTTTCAGAAGAAGAAAAAACAATATTGCACATAATATCAGAAAATCCCGCCAATATCTATCAATTATCGAAAAAAACTGAAATGTATCCAAGTATGAGACTTGGAAGATGGGCGATAAAAAATAAGTTATACGGTACTAAAATGTCGCTTGGTTTAATTAAAACAAATTACATTCTTGAAAAAAATGGAAAACAACAACCTAACAAAAAACAAGAAAAAATATTTTTTCTTGCAATTAAAGGTATCATAGCTGTATTAGATACAGGTACTCCAATAGAAAAAATATGGGGAATTAACTCATATCTAAAATTCTTATTTCAATTCATAAAAAATAAACAAATCCAGAAAATAATCAAAAATTATTTTTTAAATCAGATCAAGTTTTTTTGTATGTGGCACATTGTACAAAAAAATCAGTTAACAATGATTCCTCATTTTCATCGATATTACAAGAATTTTTTTCAGAGTATATGGTATGATAAACTTGATGTTATTCCAATTAATCAAATACAGATTAATGAAAAAAAGATTTTAGAAAAAGTTGTATGTGATTATGTCTCAATAGACATTCTATTATCTAAATTAGACGAAACCAGGCAAATGCCATCAATAACAA
>JAGQHE010000055.1 GCA_020431995.1 Candidatus Nitrosopumilus sp. | reverse complement strand
ATCAGAGGAAGAAGGGGAATCCACAATATAGGAATGAGCATGAAATCCATACGTGAAAGCAAATTGTTTCACAGAGAAGAGATGCAGAAACTACAAGGCAAAGATTATCTCAAAGTTGCTGCAATAATTGGGATCATAGTAGTTCCATTGATTGTTGGTTTAATATGAGACTATCAAAGATAACAATTGCAAAGCTAGTGCTTGCATCGATTGGAATGACGTTGATTGGATTGTATTTGTTTTTGCCAGTCATGTAATTGTTAAAAATCACCAAAATTATTTTCATAGACAACGGTTGGGTTCTTTAGTTGTTTTTCTAATGTAGGAACGGATTTCATAATACAATAGTTTACAAAATCACTGAAAGACTTTATTCTATAATCATCTCTAAGTTTCTCTTTGTTTTCTTCATAGAGCACCTGAAGTTTATGTAGAGTAAATTTTTGTAACGGGATCAATCTGCTTCGTTTAGGCAAAGATCTTACATGGTATTTTTCATCTACAGGTATTTCCAAGTCTTGTTTTCCATCAAGTGTTGCCATGTCAACAACTTCCTCCATTTCTGAGACAAAGATTTTACCACCATGATAGGGAGTAAGACCTGAATTGGCCGAAATCATTTCAACCACTCGTCTAGCATCTTTATCTGAAACTACCATTTCGATTTTTGCCAAAGGTATTGATTTCAAGTTAGTAGACCCAACACGCGATCCCCTTGATTCGTCATAGATATGACTATCATCCAAATTTCGTTTATCAATAATGTATGTTCCTATTACACTCAGAGTGGTTTTGATCGTAGGGAAGTTTTTCCTTTTAATCACAGCTTCTATCTTTTTCACAAATAATTTTCAAAAAAGAGCCTTATTTATGAGAGTAGGTTAGTCCCAAGAACAAGAATCAGATCGCATTCTAGGAATAAATCTCATCCACAACATGCAGGAAACACATGCATGTAAGAAGTGGGTAAAAAAATCAGCTATGAAGATCAACAAATCTCGAGTTAAAGACTAATAAGGTAATGTACCGTACCATACGGTATGATGCGAGCAAGACTAACATACATCCCACTTGAAGTGGCAGATCAATTCGAAGATTTCATCATAAAGAGAGATGAACAGATCCTTGATGCAGTAAAAGCAAGAACAAAAGATTACAGTACATTATCACTGCTAAAATTATTGTATCAGCTGAAAGGAAATCCCATGACATTTTCGGATTTGTATTCAAAATCAAAAATCAGAATGAAAAAATCATTCCTAAGCTACCTGCGCCTATGTGTAGATTACAACTTTATCAGAAAAGAAGCAATTGGATCAAATATGATATACACCATCACAGACAAGGGAAGAATCATGTTAGATCTTTTCATCCACAAAGAGAATTATCAAAAGAGCATAAGCGCTTGAAAACAATTTCAAAAATCAAGTCCAAGATAGGTTTTTGATACGATTTTTATTGAATTTGAATTGTACATAAGATGAAGTTTAGAGAGAATCTGAAGAAAATTACTGAAAAGCAGCTGACTCAAAGCATTCAAAAGTTAGGGGTGAAAGCAATTAAACGGAATAAAAAAACAGAGACATGCAAAAAGGTTTCCCAGAAGCAGAAGTATTTGAGTTAAAAAAAACAGAATTAAAGAGCCCAATAATTTTTGCGGGTTTTGTAGGAGCAGGTCTTGTCGGTCCTGTTGCCATCAATCATATAATTACGGAATTAAAAATGACAGAGATTGGAGTAATGAGATCAAAGTATCTCCCACCATCGACAGTTTTTATGAGAGGCAGATTACGTCATCCGTTCAGATTTTACGCAAATCAGGAAGGGACAATTTGCGCAATAATTTGTGAGATAACGCTACATATGAAAGGATTGTATTCGTTAGTGGCTTCAATTTTGGATTGGGCAGAGCAAAAAGGCTCCAAAGAAATAGTGATTTTGGACGGGGTTGCAAGTACAGAACATGATGATAAGGCATACTGTGCAGCTGAGGAAGATCTAGTAAGAACCATGGCAGAAAAAGACATAAGCATGATTCCACAAGGATTCATCACTGGCATACCAGGAGGCATACTGAATGAGTGCCTGGTAAGGGAGATTCAAGGTTTGACTCTATTAGCAAAAGCAAACAGAGTGTCACCTGATTCTGCAGCTGCTGCAACACTAATTGAAGCACTTAACAGATTCTATGACATGAAGATCGATACATCAGAACTCAGAAAAGACAGAGACAGGATTCATTCAGAATTCAGCGAATTGTCTCAGAAATATGTAGAACATAGAGAAGAGATAGCTGGAATGTACATGTAATTAAAAATGGGAAATTCTTTTATTCGCAGCAAATGCGCATCAAACTATGACATTAACCTACAAAAAGTCAGGCGTAGATATTTCTCAGATCAAACAAAGTCAAAAGGCAATTGGCAAGTTAATCGCATCGACTCATCATCTCCAGACAAAAGCAAAGACGATGCAGGGGTTTGGACATTATGCAGGCATTGTAGAAATTCCAGGAGGTAAACTTTTAGCAACACATACTGACGGAGTTGGAACCAAAGTAGTAATTGCAAACATGATGAAAAAATACAACACCATAGGGATAGATTGTATTGCAATGAACGTCAATGACATAATCTGCATTGGTGCAACACCGATATCATTTGTAGACTACATAGCTGCAAATAGAAATGATGCGGCCATATTCAAAAAAATCGTGGAGGGACTGGTAACAGGTGCAAAAAAATCCGCAATGCCAATAGTCGGTGGAGAAACGGCAATAATGCCAGATGTGATTGAAGGCAACGGATTTGCATTTGATTTGGCAGGGATGGTAGTTGGATTACTGGAGAAAAAAGACATGATTCTTGGAAATAAAATAAAGCCTGGAGACGTAATCATCGGTGCAAATAGTTCTGGCATCCATTCTAATGGATACTCGCTTGCAAGAAAAGCAATCCTTGCAAAATATTCTATAAAGGACAAAATCAAAGGAGTTGGCACCATAGGCGATGCATTACTAAAACCTACAGAAATATACACGAAGCCGGTCCTAGAAATGATTCAAAAATGCAAGATTAATGGTCTTGCACATATAACAGGCGGAGCATTTACCAAACTATTGCGACTAAAAACAATAGGTTATGAGATAGATTCACTGCCAAAAATCCCACCAATAATGGGATTGGTGGAAGAGCAGGGAGTCAAACCTGAAGAAATGTACAAGACGTTCAACATGGGAGTAGGATTCTGCGTAATTGCACCAAGAGATCAAACTACAAGCATCAAATCCACATTCAAGAAACATAAAATTGCGAGTCAGGAGATAGGAAGAATAATTTCTAAGAGGGGGGTTTTTGTAAACTCAAGAAAAATTGCTTAATTTAACAACAACAAAGAATTTTCAACCTGATTTACCTTATATGACAGATTTCTCAAACATAGTAGAGAAAGATGGTAGAAGCCC
This sequence comes from Candidatus Nitrosopumilus sp., assembly GCA_020431995.1. Classification (GTDB taxonomy): domain Archaea; phylum Thermoproteota; class Nitrososphaeria; order Nitrososphaerales; family Nitrosopumilaceae; genus Nitrosopumilus. Next base: position 36,334 of record JAGQHE010000055.1, on the reverse strand, counting down.
ACTTAATTGAAACAATTATCGGTATAGGAATTCTTCTTTTTGCGGCCAAACTAATGGCTGAACTTTTCCTCAGACTAAAGCTTCCAATTGTTTTAGGAGAGCTTTTGGCAGGAATGATAGTAGGTCCGTTTGCATTGGGAGGTTTTTTTGTTGTGGATGGAAAGCAAATACTGCAGATCAACGACGAGATACGAATACTTGGAGAAATGGGAGCAATTGTGATTTTATTCATGGCAGGATTAGAGATGACACCAAAAGAATTTCTCAAAGGTGGAAAGGCTTCATTCACAGTAGGCACATTAGGAGTAGTAGTCCCATTCTTTGCAGGCCTTGTTGTTTTTCAAATATTTGGTTTTGACGCACTGCAATCAATGTTAATTGCAACAGCACTTACAGCCACAAGTATCGCAATTTCGATTCAGGTGTTGAGCGAGTTTGGCAAGATTAAAACACCAGAAGCTAGGCTCATCATAGGCGCAGCTGTAGTAGACGATATTTTGGCAATTGCTGTATTGTCAGTAGTATCATCTATTGCAGGATCTGACGGCGGGATAGGCAACATTGACATTTCTGAAATAATAGTCACCATTTTGCAAGTGTTGGGATTCTTTGCGATAATGCTGATAGTAGCAGTAGTGGTAATCCCAAAAATAATCACGCCAAAACTTTGGAAAGCAAAGGGAAGCGTTGAGGGGATAGCAACTGCATCATTCTTTGGTGCAGCGGCGCTAGCTGGATCCATAGGACTTTCACCTATTGTGGGGGCATTTGCAGTTGGAATGGCATTATCCACTACAAAAGTATTTGAAAAAGTAGAAAATTATATTGGAAAAATAGGTTTGATTTTTGCGCCATTATTCTTTGCAATAATTGGGGCGCAGGTAGATCTCAGAGCAGTAGACGTAAACGTTATGATGCTAAGCGGCGTGATAATCGCGGTTGCAATCGTAACAAAATTGTTTGGATGTGGACTTCCTGCAATGATGTTTTTGAAAAGTAAGAAAAAAGGAATGAGGGTCGGGATAGGAATGATTTCAAGAGGAGAAGTAGGTCTTATTGTAGCCGGTGTCGGCGTTACTGCAGGAATTTTAACTTCAGAAGTATACTCAACAATTGTAATCATGGTAGCAGTTACAACCATCATAACACCAATTTGGTTAAAGATGGAGTACCGAAAAGAACAAAAAAGTGGCAACACAAAATCCGAAACCACTGAAGAAGAAAAACTAGAATAAACACCAGAACAGACAAACCATAAAAGCAATTAGGCAAGTACAGAGTACACCACCTAGAGATCATGTGTTAATTTAATCATTAATTAAAATGGGTGGGATTCCAGAGTTTTTCTCAAATTCGGTTATTTTGTCTTCATATTGCAGAGTTTGTGCAATATCATCCAAACCCTCTAAGAGAATTTTTTTCTTATGAGGATCAATGTTGAAGAATATTTTCTCAGACGGCGTTGTGATAGTTTGTTTTTCTAAATCGACTTCAATTGGGTTAGTTTCTTTTTGAAGTTTTTCGACTGTTTTTTCATCCAAAGAGATAGGCAAAATTCCATTTTTGAAGCAATTACTAAAGAAAATATCTGCAAAAGAGGGGGCGATGATTACAGAAAAACCATAATCAAGCAGAGCCCAAACTGCATGCTCTCTGCTTGAGCCACATCCAAAGTTATCTCCAGCCACCAGGATTTTTGAATTGGCATACCTAGAGTCATTCAATACAAAATCAGGCCTTTTATTCTCATGTTCATCATACCTCCAATCAAAGAACAGGAATTTGCCAAATCCGGATTTTTGAATTAATTTTAAGAACTGTTTTGGAATAATTTGATCAGTATCTACATTGACTTTATCAAGGGGAGTTATCATACTTGCAACTTTTTTAAAAGATTCCATATTAGCTCAGATCCATTTTCCTAACATCTACAAAGTGTCCTTTGATTGCAGCCGCTGCAGCCATTACTGGGCTTACTAAATGGGTACGTCCACCTGTTCCCTGCCTGCCTTCAAAATTTCTGTTTGAAGTGCTAGCACATCTTTCACCAGGAGACAGTATGTCAGGATTCATTCCTAGACACATACTACATCCAGCTTCACGCCATTCAAAATTAGCATCAATGAAAATTTTATCTAACCCCATTTCTTCAGCCTGTTTTTTTACCATCTGTGAACCTGGCACTACCATAGCCCTTACATGAGGAGAAATTTTTTGTCCTTTGATCACCTTGGATGCTTCAATGAGATCCTCTAACCTTGCATTAGTACACGACCCAATGAATACTCGGTCAATTTTGATATCCTCTATGTGAGTTCCAGGTTTAAGATTCATGTAATCAAGCGCCTTTTGAGCTCCCTTCTTTTGGTTAGGATCACCTTTAGAGAATTCATCTGGAGATGGGACAGCATCAGTTACATCACATGTCATTCCAGGGTTGGTACCCCAACTAACTTGGGGTGCAATATCATCAATGTGCAAGAGAAATTGCTTTCCAAATTTTGCATCATGATCAGTTTTCAGATTATTTCTCCAGGAATCCACAAGAGATTCATAATTTTTAGGAGTGTATTCTCTGTGTCTTAAATAATCATATGTTTTTTCATCAGGTGCAATTAGACCTGCTCTGGCACCTGCCTCAATGGACATGTTACAGATTGTCATTCTCTGCTCCATAGAAAGGTCAGTGATTCCATCACCACGGTATTCAATCACAGTGCCAGTGCCGCCACCGGTTCCAATATACTTGATTACTGACAATATGATATCCTTTGCAGTTACCGCATGAGGGTTCTTCCTTTTTCCCTCAATTCTAATTTCAAAAGGCATTGGTTTTTCCAGCCACAATGTTTGAGATGCCAGTACATGCTCAACATCACTAGTCCCAATTCCAAGAGCAAGCGCTCCAAATGCCCCGTGTGTTGAGGTATGACTGTCACCACATACAATAGTGGAACCAGGTAAAGTTATCCCTAGCTGAGGACCAATAACATGGACTATTCCCTGATTGGGACTGTTAATATCAAATAATTTTATTCCAAAGTCCCTGCAGTTTTTTTCCAACGTCTGAATTTGAATTGCAGATGTTTGGTCTAGAATTGGAAGAGACCTGTCATTAGTTGGAACATTGTGATCCATTGTTGCAATAGTAAGATCAGGTCGACGTACTTTTCGATTGTTTAAACGTAAACCATCAAACGCTTGAGGAGATGTTACTTCATGTATCAGATGTCTATCCACATAAATCAGTGAAGGGCCACTTTGTCTTTCAACAACAACATGAGATTCCCAAATTTTTTCAAATAATGTCTTCCCCATTTTAATCCTGATCTGGCTTGTACTTGAAGAGGCCGCCGGCAGAGATTATTTTCCCAATGATTTCAGAGAAGGGTTTCATTTTATACGTCTGATTTTTGGTGAGATTCTTAATTTCATTGGTTGCGATGTCAATATCAATTTCATCACCTTCAGAAATTGCATCATATGCGTCTTGTTCAATTTCAATAGGTAACAAAAATGCGCCATCAACTGCATTTCGGTAAAAGATTCTTGCAAAAGATAAAGCAAGTACCGCCTTTATTCCAGAATAAGACAAGGCGATAGGAGCATGCTCTCGTGATGAGCCACAGCCAAAATTCTTTCCAGATAAAATAAAATCCCCTTCTTTTACTTTGGAGTGAAAATCAGGATCAAGGCCTTCCATGGCATGAGTTGCAAGTTCGGCATAATCATGTACCTTTAGATACTGTCCAGGAATAATCACATCAGTGTCAACATTGTCTTGTGCATATTTTATGATGTTGCCCTTCATTTCAGATCCCTCGGATCAGTGATTTTTCCAGTGACTGCAGATGCTGCAGCCACTAGAGGGGACGAAAGATAAGTCTGAGATTCAACATGGCCCATCCTACCAGGAAAATTTCTATTTGTTGTGCTAATACAAATTTCGTCTTTTGCCAATACTCCCATATGTGCACCACAGCATGCTCCACATGTAGGTGGTCCAACGGTAACACCAGCATCCAAAAAAATTTTCAACAATCCATTTTCCATTGCACGTCGATAAATTGAAATTGCTGCAGGCAGTATTTCGGTCCTAATCTTTACTTTCCTTCCCTTAAGGATTCTTGCAGCAGCCTCCAAATCTTCATATTTTGCACCAGTACATGAACCGATATAGCATTTGTCCAATTCTACAGAAGGTGATTCTCTCACAATAGAGATATTTTCAGGAGAGAAGGGTTTTGCTACAACAGGTTCCATCTCAGATCCTTCATACTCAAACATTTTTTCATATTCCGCATCAGCATCGCCTTTAACCAGACTTAGATTTGTGGCTCCTCTACGTGTAAGATAGTCAATTACTTTTTGATCAGGTTCTACAATTCCATTTTTTGCTCCTGCTTCAGTGGTCATATTACATAGAGTCAACCTACTCTGGACGGACATTTCATCGATTCCACTTCCTCCAAATTGCATGGTCCTATATGCACCGCCGTCAGTTCCAATATCGCCAATAATCTTTAAAATAAAATCTTTGGCCATAACATGATCAGGTAATTTTCCATTTAGTCTGAAGTAATAAGTCTCTGGAACTTTGAACCAGATCTTCCCGTTCAACAAAACGTATGCAACATCAGTGTGCCCCAATCCACATGAAAAAGCACCTAGTGCTCCTGTCGTGTTGGTATGAGAGTCACCACCAACATAGACATCACCAGGCATTACCATTGCTTCTTCATGAGATATGGTATGACAAATTCCGTATTGCCCCATTCCGTATTTGAAATGTTTTTCAATTCCGTATTGTTTCGTAAAGTTTGACAATTTGACAATATTTTCAGCAGATACTTTTTCAGCAGATGGAACAAAGTGATCCTCTGCTACCCAGACTTTTGATGAATCCCATAATTTATCAACTGAGATGCCCTGTTTCTTCAGTTTATCAAAGACCTTGATTACGCCTGGACCAGACACATCATGCACCATCACCTTGTCAACATTGGCAAAAACAACATCATCAGGAGACACTTTTGATTTGTTAGATGCACGCGCAAGAATCTTCTCAACAATATTCATAATGGAAAAAACTTGTTCTACAGATTAAAAGCTTTACAGATGCACGATAAATTAGGAACATATCTCAGTAAAACATCAGTAGGAGCGTAATGAATAAAATAATCTGTGTAGGTGTAGGCATAGGAGTCATTGTATCCATATGATTGCTGGAAGTTATTTTGTTTGGAATCAAACTACCGAATTTATTGATACAAGTTCAGGGCCTATTCCACCAGTCACACAGCAAAACTTGAGAACAATGATTGGTGAATGGATGAACAACGAAGACAAAGATGACAGAAAACAACGTTTGGAAATATGAAGGCGTGACATACATTTGAGGAATCGGGTCAAAAATTAACAGATGATCAAGAGGGACAAGTCATGCTAAACCAGATAAGAAAGATAGTGAGTTTTGACATTCCAAAAATGGAACTAGATCAGATCAAAGAAGATATTCGAGTAGAATTAAGAGTGTTGGGATTCAAGAGAGTCGTAGGAGCATTCTATTTTAGCGATAAGATGCTCTAGCAGATCATAATTTCAAAGCCCATTACATAACAGTAAAAAAGAAAAGAAAATCCCACATAATCATGAATCTGACTGTAATACCGCTTTTATCGGACCGAATGGAATCTGAATTTGATGTTTTTGATGCATTACTAAAGACGCTAGAAAAAAACAATACAAAATTACAAGAAGGAGATATAGTAGTAATTTCAACAAAGTACGTCTCAAACTCACAGGGAAGAATTGTGGAATTGAAAGATATTAGAGTGTCCAAACAAGGCATAAAAATCTCAAAAGAATATCAGTTAAAACCAGAGATTGCGGAAGTCATAATGAGAGAATCAGACAAAATTTTTGGAGGGATAGGAGGGTTTGTAATTACATCTTCAGACAACATAATGGCGCCAAATGCCGGGATTGACAAATCAAACGCAAAAAAAGGCAGGGCAATACTATACCCAAAATATCCACACTTGATAGCAGAGCAAATTCGTAGAAAGATATTTTTAAAATTATTCATTCATGTTGGAATTATTTTGGCAGACAGTAGACTAATGCCTGCAAGGATTGGCACGTCAGGAGTTGCGGTTGCATGTGCAGGGATTGAGCCAGTTTTGGATATGAGGGCAAAAAAAGATCTGGACGGCAACCCGCTAAAGGTCACATTCCAGGCGACAGTGGACAATCTAGCAACAATTGCAAATCATGTGATGGGAGAGGGTGCAGAATCAAAACCATTTGCAATAGTAAGAAATTCAGAGGCAAGACTTACAGACAGGAAGATATTTCCGTCAGAGACTGCAATATCACCAGAACAATGTGTGTATGTAAGAGGCCTATCAAATCCTCCAAGCAACTAGATGCATATTTACTTCTGCTTTAAATATCGGTATTTTCTGGATTTGATAATGGAGTACATCACAACATATCCCAAGACTGTCTCATTTTTTGATGGGTTAAAACATAAAATTGACGCGGATAGCAAAGGCGTAGAGCAGCTACATATTGTTGTGAAGAAAAGTTTTGAAGAACTAATGAAGATTTTCAAAGAAGAGGGGTTCACCAAAGTTAAATTCGAACACAAGCAACCAGGACAGATAGGAAATGGTCTCAATCTAAAATTAAAAAAACCATGGGAAATGCATGTAAGATTGGTTGATTTAAAGAAAGGGCTAATCGGAATCCATGCAGAGGTAGAGGTTTCAAGGGATTATCTACAACATTTATTCTCTCAAAGGACCCCAGTCGTTTATGAAGTAGAAGAAATTCTAAAAAAATATCAAGTAGAGTACAATATTTGGCACGATAAAGTCAAGAAAAATATTCATGCTATAGTTGACAACTACAAAGTTAGACTAGCAACACCAAGTATTCCTGTGTTTGCATGGAAGCCAATGTTATTTGTAATTGGAACAATCGCTGCTTTCTATGGTTGGAAGTATTTCAATACAATATGGTAAAATCTAGACACCCAAAGTTTCAGCCTTGCTCAACTCAAGATAGACTTTATCTCCAACTGATAGACCCATGTCTTTGTATTCATGCATCTCAAGTTTTAATTGAGTAATGCCAGACTGCATTCCAAACCCACCACCCATTCCGGACATCATCTTGTTTAGATCTTTCATCATGTCATTCATGTTTGTAAAGCCCATTACTTTTGGGGCACCAAAAGGCGATGACGTGTTTTGAGTTCCTTCTTTAAGATCTTTAATGGAAGATAAAGAGATCACCACGTATGGTGCTCCATCAGGTGCGGAATCAATACTTTTTACAACAAATTCTTTTTTCATACCTACATTGTTACATCATTCCATATAATTTTAATTTTAAGGTGGATTTAGACTGTTTTTCATCATTATTGAAGATTTAATTACAATTTTAGAAATTTTTGGATATGGTTGGGAATTTGAAAACCACATTAAGATATTATGGGATTTCACCATGGGAAATCGAAGTTCTTTATGGGTTTCTAAATTCACATTTTACAGTAATTCAAGAAGAAATTGATTCTGATGATGATGATTTTGTGAGTTCTTTAGATATTGAAATCCCTCTTCCGTTTAATGAAGGATTTTTTCAATGGTTTGATTTTAAGCGCTGGGAAAAAATCAAGGCAGTTTTAAAAGAGATGAAACGCAGAAGAGGCAAGGGCAATGCTTTAAAAATCAGAATTAATTTTTCTGGAAGTCCAAGAATCGTATTTGTAATAGACATTGAAGATAGACAGTGGTTCGATAATGCCATAGAAAAAATTGATTTTGTTTTAGAATTATTACCGTATCACCTAGATCCTGCAAAAACACCATCAAAGATTACAGAAATAGCCTACAAGTTTGATTCAGAGTCGATCCGATGGCGTCTTAGCACAGCAAGATCCAGAGATATTAAGTTTGAGTTTAGGGGGAATTCTTGGAAAGAAATTACTTGAGATCCTTTTGCAAGGGTTCTAACAACCCATGAAGTTCCTTGTATTTTGATTCTAAAAACTCTAAAGCATCATCCAATTTTTTTGATTTGCCATACTTGTAGCGAATTAATTCGCGATGATGCCAGAAAGTTTTCCCATCCCCAAATGAGAGAGTGGTAAAATAATCGGTGCCTTTCAAGGCATCAGGAAGTTTTACATCATGAGGAAATAGCATTTCAACAATAAACCACTCATCTCCATCAGGGTAATCAGACCCTGTATCTACATCGAAAAATATGTGAAGAAGGTCAGATTGCATTAAACCATCGTCGTTTATAGATGGGTGTTTTACTGCAGACTTTTTAAAATCAAGGTTAACAAGTTGTGGTTCAAAGAACCCTCTGATAATTGACGTTCTAAATATTCTATTAGACTCGTTGATATTCAAATCCAAGATACCGTTCTATGAAACTTGCCTATAACTTCTTAGGTTAAAGACAGCAATTTATACTTCTAGAGAATCTAAGATATTTGAGATATCCGTATTAGGATGACCATTTTTGGAGATATTTTGTTTTGCAGGAGGGTTTTCAAAATAGTTGGGAATTTTATCTTGTAATCTCACCGCATATGGAGAGACTAGCTCATTTTTATAGAATATCCCTATTGGGATTTTATTTCCCCATTCAAGAGATTTAATCAACGCTTGGGATAGTTTCTCATCGACTTCAGCTTCAGAGTTATAATGAACCACGGGTTCAAATCCTTGTTCTTCTAGTTTGTAGATTCGAGAGTGTCTTTGCTGTGCCTCTTCAACCAAGTCTGCTCCAGCATACCAGTCTCTAGTGTTAAGGTCATTGTATGTTGGACATGGTTGTAAAACATCCAGAAATGACAAACCTTTGTGATTCACTGCTTGAATTATTAGATCTTTTAGATGTCTAACATCATAAGAATAACCACGAGCTACAAATGTAAAACCACTTGCAACTGCCAGACCTATTGGATTAACATTAGAATTTGTATTTGGGGAAGGTAGCGATTTTGTTTTTTCTCCTAGTTTGAGAGTAGGAGATGCTTGTCCTTTTGTTAAGCCATAAACACCGTTATCAAAAATTATGTAAGTCATATCCACATTGCGTCTTCCAGCTGCAACAAAATGGCCAGCGCCAATTCCTAAGCCATCACCGTCACCACCAACTGCAACCACAGTCATCTCGGGATTTGCAATCTTTGCGCCCTGTGCAAATGTTAAAACTCGTCCATGTAATGTGTGGATACCGTAAGTATTGATATAATGAGAAGTTTTGCCAGAGCAACCAATACCTGAGAACATGACAGCTTTATCACGTTGTATTCCCATCTCGGCTAAAGCCATTTGAATAGCGTTTACTATTCCAAAATCGCCACACCCGGGACACCAATCATTGTGTACTTCTGTTTTGTAATCAGATAGTTTAAGCGCCATGCATTAGAACCTCCCTTTTGTTTGCATTATTTTCGACAATTTTCTTAAGGGCATCATAGACTTCAGTACTAGTCATTGCTCTGCCAGAGTATTTTAAGATAGAATAATCAATATCACGTTGAATGTTTTGTTTGAATAGTTTTCCAAGCTGGCCTGAGTGATTGGCTTCAACATCAATTATTATTTTTGCATTTTGTAGTAATGAACTGACATAGTCTGCCGGAAACGGATGCATTAGTTTTAACTGTACAAACCCAATTGAGATTCCTTCTTTTTTGAGCATGTCAATTGCATCCAAAATAGGACCCTTTGCAGAGCCCCATGAGATGATCGTGTGTTCTTCTACTCCAAAGGACGTGGCTTGCTGGGATAGAGGAATTTCTTTTAGGATCAAACCCAATCTAGACATTCTTTTGTCCATCATTTTTACACGCAAAACGGGGTCTTCTGTGATATGGCCATATTCATCTGATTCATCACCGGTATTCCAAAATATTCCATTGTCAATTCCCAATCTAGAACGAGGAGATACCCCATCGTCGGTTAACTCAAATCTTCTATAGCCATCGTCTACTCTCTCCAAGAGTTTACCTCGATTAATTGTGATTTTTTGAGGATCAAACCTTTTACAAGTAATCACTGAACTTGCGTGAAATTTATCCATCATGTGAATTACAGGGACCTGGAAGATTTCTGCATAGTTAAAGCAGCTTCCGGTATCGTAAAAACTCTCTTCAATATCTCCTGAGGCATAGACAATTTTTGGGAAATCCCCGTGTCCCGCAAACACTGCAAAAAGTAGATCATCTTGTCCATGTCTGGTTGGCAAACCAGTTGACGGCCCGCTTCTTTGGTAATTTGTAATAACAACAGGAACTTCATTCATTCCAGCCCATCCTAACATTTCAGTCATTAGCGCAAACCCAGGACCAGACGTACACGTAGCAGAACGTGTTCCAGTTAATGCACCACCAATAGCCATCCCCATCGCGCAGATTTCATCTTCAGTTTGAATAACAGCGACAGAGCCAGGCCTATCATCAAGGATTTCTAAGAGTTCGTGAGATTCAAGATAAACAGATTCATCAGAAGCTGGTGTAATCGGATAATAAGGCTGCATTCTGCAACCACATACCATTTTTCCTAAAGCAGTTCCTTGAAATCCTTGAACCAGTATGGTTCCAGGTTCTTTTTGAGTTCCAGTTAACGCATAATTGAAAGTTTGGAAATTATTCGTAGCATACGAATAGGAGAAATTTGCAGCTTGCTTATTTATTTCAGCAATTGGAGGTTTTTTTGAAAATATGTTATCAATAGAATCAAGTAACGAATCAACAGGCATTTTGATCAACCCTAAAGATAAAGAGACTCCAAGTACATTGTACATTCTAACTAGACCTCGCAGTTTTGGATTTCCAACTTCTTCAGATAATTTTTCAAGTATATTCTTAAAAGAGACAGGGTAAAGTTTAACACCTTTTTCTTTGGCAACTTCCAGTACACCGGATATGGTAAATGGTTTATTTTTTAATTCAAGAAATGCATGTAACCGATCTTTAAACGGAGTATCAAGCGTGTGAACTTTGCCAGTATCAATATGTTCCAACTCTGAATCATATATTATTCCTCCACCTGATGCAACCTCATCAAAGTGACGAAAAATGGTTTCGGCATCAAAAGATACCATTAATGTCACATCATTAATGTTTGAATGGATTTTTTTATCAGCAACTCTTACTGCAAAATAACTGTGTTCTCCTTTGATGTTTGAATAAAATTCTCTCTTACCAAATACTTGATAGCCCATCTCCGCACAAACTTTTGAGAATACATTTGCACCAGATTCAACACCGCTTCCTTGTGGACCGCCTATTAACCAAGTAAAATCAACAGAGCTCATGATATTTATCTCACTTCTTGAAAATTAATAGTATCCGGTTAACTTTTCTAACCGCCAGTTGCAGCATCAAATAATGCGCATTCACACTTATCACGCTCACCACAATAAGGACATACACATACACATTTTTCAATAGAATTTCCACATTCGACACAAATAGCAAATTCCTCTTCTTCTGCTTTTGAAGACATGGGTGATCTACAAGGAAATCGTATAAATGGTTTGAGATGAATCCCAAGACTAATGAAAGAGAGAGTCTTTCTTACAAGAGCCTTACATGATTTTGCATTAAACGAGTTAAAAAAAAGATACCGGATAGAAATCCATTCTGGAAAAATTCCGATTCCTCAATCAAAGCTTCGATCAAAGATCAGAGATGCTGAGGGGTTGATTTGCTTCCCATATGATAAAATTGACAAAAGAACAATAGAATCAGCAGAAAACCTCAAAGTCATCAGCACATACAGCGTAGGCTTTGACCACATAGATATCAAATATGCCAAGAAGAAGAAAATTCGTGTCGGATATACTCCAGAAGTCCTAACTGACGCAACGGCTGATTTAACATTCTCATTGTTGCTCGATCTTTTTAGAAGAGTCTCAGAAGGGGACAGAATTATTAGAAAAGGAGAGTGGAGTATGGTGTATGGTGCATCTGATTATGTCGGGGTTGATCTTCAAGGAAAAACACTTGGGATTTTAGGTCTAGGTAGAATTGGCGGAACACTTGCAAAAAGAGCAAAAGCATTCGATATGAAAATAATTTATCACAACAGAAAGCGGGTTTCAAAAAATAAAGAGAGATCATTAAATGCAAAATATGTTTCATTCGAAGAACTGATAACTCAGAGTGATGCTATTTCAATTCATGTGCCGCATACAAAAGAAACAGATCATCTCTGGAACATGAAGATTTTTAGAAAAATGAAGAAGACGTCATTTTTGATTAACACGTCAAGAGGCAAAGTAATCAACGAAAGGGATCTCATAACGGCAATAAAGAAAAAAGTCATATCAGGCGCAGGATTGGATGTTTATGAAAAAGAACCGATTGGGAAAGATCACCCATTAACACAATTACAAAATGTTGTTCTTGCGCCACATATAGGTAGCTCAACAAAAGAAACCAGATTGAAGATGGCAGAGATCACAGTAAAAAATTTGAATCTTGGGATGGAAGGGAAAAAGCCAATTTATTCAGTTGGGTATTGATTTTCACGCACAGGTTTGGGATCTGCAATATGTGCAGTTTTTATATCTAAATTGTCAAGTATAGAAGGAATGAAGAAATTCAAACACACTAATGAAGAATTAGAATTAGCCAAATTGCAAACTGAGAAAGAAAAGAAGAGGAAAGAATCAGAATAACAAAAGTTTCTGCTTATCTTTTTCAGGCAATGTTTTTTTAAAAATTAGTTGAATCCTCTTTTTTGGGTTTAATACATCATAACTTTCTGCATTCCAAAATCACACGTTTAGGCTAATGAATTTTATTTCATAAGTCTTTTTATGGAAAAAAGTGGCACCGGTATTAGAGGCATACAAAAGAGGCCATAAAGATCCAGATTAGGATATGCAGTATAACTCAGAGTGAAATTACTGGTGTTTGTGTTACTTATTTGTAAGATATGCAGATAAAACCTTACAAACCGTTTTTGTTTTTATCAAGAGTATTAGTTTTTAAGCCGTAAAATTTGCAACACACACCTATGGATTGATTACAGCACGTCCAATTATTTTTCGTGCCTTAAGATCCTCCAACGCAGTATTTGCATCATCAAGAGCATATCTTTTCGAAATCACAGGATTTATGATTCCTTTTCTTGCAAGATCAAGCAATTCCACCATATCATGATAATTTCCAGTATACGCACCCTGAATCATGATAGATTTTAGAGGGATTGTTACAAGAGATAGTTCAATTGAACCTCCAAACAAACCAACAAGGATCAAGTTACCGCGCTTTCTAAGAACTGCGAAATCAAGTTTTGCAGTTGGAGGCGCATTTACAAAGTCAACAACACTGTCTGCACCTTTGTTATTACATATAGATAGAATTTTTTTAGCTGTTTCAGGATCTTTGGAGTTAATTGTAAAATCGGCCCCCATTTCCTTTGCTGTTTCCAATTTCTGATCATCCAAATCAACACAAATTATTTTGGCTTTAGTGATAGCTTTAGCAATTTGGACGCCCATCAATCCCAGTCCACCAGCACCTACAATCACAAGAAACTCGGGGGAGTTTTGATTTGATTTTTTAATTGCAGTATACGCAGTTAGTCCAGAACATGCAAGCGAAGTTGCAGTATCAGAATTAACTCCGTCAAGCTTTGCCAAATATTTAGAATTGGGAATCATCGCATAATCAGAGTATCCGCCATCTTGAAAGACCCCCAGAGATTTTGGGGCATCACATAGGTTTTCATCCCCTACTTCACATGCAGGGCATTCTCCGCAACCAACCCAAGGAAATACCAAAACTTCGTCTCCTTTTGATATACCAGAGGCATCAGCACCAAAATCTTCAACAACACCTACAATCTCATGTCCTGGTGTTACTGGATATTTTACACCCCTATCAGTCACTTTCATAAATTGGCCATCACCAAGATCATAACCACCTTCCCAAAGATGCAAGTCACTATGGCAGACCCCCACAGATTTTACTTTGACTAAAACCTGATTGCCCTGAGGTTTTGGCGTCTCAGTTGAAGATACTGCAAGAGGCTCGTTTGGACCTGTAATTCTAGCAGATTTCATAAGTTAGTTTTCCATATTGACAATATAAGAGTTGACTGGAAATAAGAAAAAAATAGAGCCCTTAGATATTATTGAATAATCAAGTAATAAAAGCATGGACGAAGTACTTAATCCTACCAGTATTTCTCAAGAACCAATAAACATTCTATTTAGTCCGTTATCTAATGCAAAGAAAGATGTTTGGGATATTGATCTAATTCAGATTTTGAATTTACTAATGAAAATTCTTGAAAAAACAGATAAAAAAGATCTCAAAGTAGCAGGAATGGCGGCATTATCATCATCCTTGATCTATAGAATGAAAGTTGAAAGTATTTTTGCATTGCAAAAAGTAGCGATGGAGAAAAAACCAATGCATCAAAGAACAGATGTGGACATAGAACTAATAGACATCCCATACAGACACGAGTCAACATACCCAGTATCATTGGACGATTTGTTAGGATTACTTCAAAATCTTATTGGGACAATTGCAAATCCTCAGTCAAGAAGAAACAAACGAGTAGATATTGAGCCAATTGAAGCACCAGATTTCCAGGATTATTTCATATCGCTTGAGAGCATAATTGGAAAATATGAGGATTTGATAATGAAGAAAATATCATTAGCAGGGTTCGGGCTACTACAAGAGATCATTGCAGAATTAGATCAGGTAGATTCCATCAGATGTTTCTTTGCAGCATTGTTCTTAGCAAGAGATCAAAAAGTAGACTTGGAACAAATTAACGACGACATTAAAATTATCATAGTAAAAGAAGAGTTAACAAACTGATCAAAAATGAAGGAATTGTCTCTTTAACTAGAATTTTGTGGAGATTGAAATAGTTGGCAAAAATTGAAAATAATGATGAAGCGACGGCAAGAATAGAAGCCGCCCTATATTCAGCAGGCAGGCCTCTTAAAATTGAAGACATAGTCAGAGCCTCATGCACAGAATCAAGAATAAAGACTCTTGAACTGTTAGAGATCATTATGAAAAAAACAAAGTCAGCATTCAAAGCACTTGAAATTGTTATTCTTCCAGATGGTTCGTATGTAATGCAATTAAAACCAGAATATAGTGCCACAGTTAAAAAATATGCTTCAAAACCAGTGCTTCCAAATGCAACACTTAAGACACTGTCATATATTGCATACATGCAACCTATATCATCAAAACAGCTTGTTGAAACAAGAGGATCTGGCGTATATTCACATCTAAAAGAATTACGGCAGTTGGATTACATCAGTCATCAAAATGTGGGAAGGTTAAAAATTTATATGACAACTGAGAAATTCCAGAAATACTTTGGAATTCAAGGGGATGTGGAAGATCTTAAACAAAGATTGTTCTCCAAAGTAAGAAAAACTGCCAATAGACAAACAAGTACTGGCCAGGAGATAGTAACAGAACTAAACTGAACTTATTTTTAATTTACGGCTAATTTTTTGCGTTTTGTATAAATTAGAGTAACTAAGATGAGAATCCGTGAGAAAATCCGTAGAGAATTTAGCAACTAGTAAAATCACAGGTGGGAGAAGACATCCGCTGAGGATTAGAAGAAAATATGAAATTGACAGATATCCAAATGAGCCAGTCAACGGGGCTCAAATAACAATAACAAGACGAGTTCGTGGGAACAATAACAAAACGGCTTTGAAGTCAATTGATTTTGTCAACCTAGCAACAGGTAAAGATAAAGTAAAGAAATCAAAAATTATCAAAGTGTTAGAAAATGCAACAAACAATGATTACAAAAGACGAGGCATCATTACAAAAGGAGCCATATTAGAGACACAGGAGGGAAAATGCAGAGTTGTTTCAAAGCCAGGACAAAACGGAATAGTTAACGCAATTTTACTAAAGGACTGAAATGAAGGATTACGAGCATGTCGTAATCTGGTTGGATTATTTCAACAAGAACTTGAGAAAATCAAAAGGCAGAAGATTAGGATTAGAAAAATGTGTGTACGATCCTTCATTTAAAGAATTAATGGACGCTACTACATCTGGAGGGTTTCAAATCATAGAATCAGATGACAAAGTAAGATATCCGAAAAGGCCGTTTGTCAGGTCAGGCTACGTCGTCATACCAAAAGACTCATCTAAGACGAAAATACTTAACAAAATTTCAGAAAAACTAGTTGCTAAAAGATCAAAGCAATCAAAATAAAACGAAATCTAGCTCTTAGATAAAGTAAAGTTGACAGAAGTCTATGATAACAATACCATGATTATAAACTCTAATTGCAGGAGGTAGGCGAGATAATGCACCTAGCCGCCAGTGGCAGGGTAATCATTCAGCTGTCAAAGGAACTAGTTGAAGGACAGATACTCTGTGACGAAAATGGAACTAGAGTTGCAAAAGTAATGGAAATGATAGGCCCAGTAAAAAGGCCGTTTGCGTCAGCAATGCCATTAACAAATAGCATAAAAAAATACATCGGCAAAAGTGTTTTCGCATCCGAAGAATCCCCTGTAAACAAATCAAAAAAATTTAGGAGAAAACAGAAATGAACATACTAGAAAAACAAAGCTGCCCTGAATGTCAATCATCATTAGTAGATGACACACAGAATGGCGAAATAATCTGTTCTGGTTGTGGCGTAGTAGTCGATGATCAGATTTCAGATTTTGGTCCAGAAACAATAAGCTCAAGTTTTGAGGACAAGATGAAGCTTGCAAGAGCAACAGGTCAAACAACTTATTCTCAACATGATTTGGGGATAACAACTGAGATTTCAATCAGTACAAAAGACTTTAGTGGAAAAACGATAAACCACGATGTTGCAAATCAAATGCACAATCTCAGAAAATGGCAACAAAGAGTAAGGGTTTCCTCTCCAAGAGAAAGAAGACTTGCAAATGTTTTAACAAAAATGGGTGAAACATGTGATGGTCTTAACCTTTCAAAAAATGTGCTAGAGACTGCTTCCATGATATACAGAAGCTTGGATGGGCACATAGAAGTAAAAGGTAAATCGGTAGCTAGTATAACGGCGGCTACAATCTATATGGCATGCAAGCAATGCGAAGTAGTAAGATCTCTTGACGAAATCATTCGAGGAATTTGTTCGCCTAAAGATGTGAAGTCAAAAACAAAACTTGCAGCAAGATACTATAGAACCATGGTAATGGAGATGGGGCAATTAACTGCTCCAGTGGTGACCATGGACAAATACATATCAAAGATAGCAAACATGACACATACAGAGGTAAGAGTTGAAAGACTTGCATTAGAGATTGCAGAAAAAACCAAAGGTAGCAGCATTGCAGATGGAAAGGCTCCAAACGGGATTGCTGCAGCATATCTGTATGTGGCATCTGCCTTACTTGGGCAAAACATACTCCAAAGAGATGTTTCAAGCATTGCAGGAGTTACAGAAGTTACCATCAGAAACAGATGCAAAGAAATTCTAACATGTTACAAACTCAAAATAACATTAAGACCATCTCTGGCCAAATATTAACACCATCCCCCTCTTCATTTTATTGAATCCACATCAGGATTAGATGTAATCGCCCAATTATGTATCCAATAAACGTGCCATAAAACACCAATAAAATAGATTTCAAGCCAATAATTTGGCTAAATTCTCTTTATTCACCGTAAAACACCAATAGTATCGGCAATTCGTGCCATCCAAGGCTCTAATGCTTTTTAATGACAAATCAAAGCCTGGAACATACCATTTTGTTACAAGGTATCAGGACTATCAAAGCCAGACAGTCAGAATACATGTGAATTCCCTTTACTCATAGAGTCTTTATCCAGTCTACTGTAATGTTTCGTTTTCCGACTGGCAATAAGCGTGTTTTTTCTTTAGTTTTTTAGACGATATAAGAAAGATCTTAGTCAAATAACAGAACTGGCCAAGATGGATTTATGAGAAGTGTTTATGGGACAGGCATCCCAGAAGGCGTACAGTTATTATCATTTGAGATGTTCTCAGTTTCTTGTTTCTTTTTTGATTTTGAAATTTTATTTTCAAGATATTGGTCAATCCCTTCTCGGTATCCTTCATAGGCCTATTTTTGCAATTTAGCAGATAAACGGCACTATTTGGCGTGGTTAGGATCAGCTAAATTTCGTCGGTATTATATAGAGAAACAAAACAATTTGTAACATGGCAGTACTGGAAATCAGAGATCTTCATGTTACAAGAGAAGGCAAAGAGATTCTAAAAGGAGTGAATTTGAAAACTGGTCCAGGAGAAGTACATGCCATAATGGGCCCAAACGGCTCAGGAAAAAGCACATTAGCTTACACATTACTCGCACATCCAAAATACGAAGTCACAAAAGGAGACATATTATTGGATGGCGAGAGCATATTGGATTTAACCGCAGATGAAAGAGCAAAGAAAGGATTGTTTTTAGGATTTCAATATCCAACCGAAGTGTCAGGAGTTGGATTCTCTCACTTTCTAAGAACAGCATACAACTCATTAAGCAAAGCACTTCAAGGAGAAGATAGAGAGGTATTCATCACAGTAAGGGAATTCCAAAAATACCTAAAAGAGAATCTAGAAAAAGTTGGATTAAAAGAAGAATTCCTTTCAAGATATCTGAATGAAGGATTTTCAGGAGGAGAGAAAAAACGTGCAGAAGTTTTACAAATGGCAGTTCTAAAACCGAAGATTTCAATTTTAGATGAGCCAGATTCAGGATTAGATATAGACGCAGTCCAATCAGTAGCCAAAGCAATTAGTAAAGTATCAAGTAAGGATGCAACAGTTATTGTGATTACTCACTATGCCAGAATTTTAAAATTCTTAGACAAACTAGATTACGTACATGTATTTGCTAGGGGAAAAGTGTTGAAAACAGGCGATGCTTCGCTTGCGGACAAATTAGAAGCTGAAGGTTACGATTGGATATTAGAACAGACAATTTAATCAAATTTAAGAAGAACCGCATTCTGGAAAAATATTGATTTACAAAGTGTTGGTTGAGTTTTCCAAAGAGTTTTTAGAAATAAAAGAAAATCAGATAAACATAGGCATAAAATCAAAACCATTCAAAGGCGAAGCAAACAGAGAGATCATCAAGAAAATTGCAGATCATTTAGGAGTACCTCCAACACTAGTTCGGATAAGATCAGGACATAAATCACAAAAGAAAACAACAGAGATCTTACAGTAGAAAATCAGGTTTTTCTTTAAATAGGGTTTCAAAATTGAAGGTAGTATGTCAGGAAGCAATGAACAGTATTATTTTAATTTCTCATTTTTCAAAGTAGATCCCAAATGGAGATGGATGGCAGATCTTGCGAAAGAAGAATCTGCAAAAGAAGTGGAAAACGTGATAAATAATTCAGGAATAAGATTTAGATCATATTCAAATTTAGGATTAAGAGATGATGTAGATTTTTTGTTTTGGTTTGCAGCAAAATCAGTTGAAGAAATTCAAATTGTGATTGAAAAGTTATACAAGACAGTATTTGGAAAGTACATTATTCCATCTAGGACATATTTGTCATGCACACGATCATCAATGTACGTACAGGAACAAAAGGCCCATGGATTTGTCACAGGAAATGAGCCAAAGAAACATGTCATCGTGTACCCATTTACAAAGACAAGAGAGTGGTACCTGTTACCAAAGGAAAAACGTCAAGAAATAATGGATGAACATATAGAAGTAAGTAAAAAGTATCCACAGGTGGTGCTCAATACAACATACTCGTTCGGCATACATGATGAGGATTTTATGTTAGCATTTGAAGTAGACAACATTAGAGATTTCCAAGATCTCATAATGGATTTAAGAGAAACTCAAGTATCATCATATGTCAAAAATGACATCCCAATGATCGTGTGTATAAAAAAAGATATTGTGCCTCTTATTTCCAGTTTGGGATAAACCAATAGCAGAACATATTTCCATTTTGATCCAAAATATCACGAGTGCAAATCTTGGATAAACATAAATGGTCAGTTTTTAACTGAAAAAATAGTTTTGAAACGTACAGAGATAAACTCAAAACAATTGGAGAATAAAAATTGAATTACAATAAACTAGGAAAAACAGATATCAAAGTATCAGAATTGGGATTCGGTGCATGGTCAATTGCACTTGATTGGTGGGGCAAAAAGATTGAAGAAGATGAAGCAAAAAGAATGCTTAAAAAAGCATATGATCTAGGAATTAACTTTTTTGAAACGGGAGATATGTATGGAAAAGGAAAAAGCGAGAAAATAATTGGAGAGACTTTCAAAGATATGCGAAACGAGATCGTCATATCCACAAAATACGGGTACGATTTTTCAGAAGTTGAGCAAATTGGACATAGTGAACTTCCACAGAGGTTTGATGAAGAATTCACAAGAAAAGCACTAAGAGACAGCCTGGAGAGATTACAGACAGATCACCTTGATATGTATGGATTACACAATCCAAAATTAAGACACATAAGAGACAATTCTATTTTCAATGTGCTTGATAGTTTTATTGCAGATGAATCGATCAAAACATACCAAATTGCATTAGGTCCTGCAATTGGATGGACACAAGAAGGTCTGGAAGCGATGGACAGGCCAAACGTCAGTGCAGTTCAAACAGTGTATAACATCATAGAGCAAACTCCGGGAAATGAGCTAATGCGAAAAGCTGAAGAAAAGAATGTGGGGATTTTAGTAAGAGTCCCAGAGGCATCTGGAATTTTAACTGGAAAAGTCAGTGCAGACACCAAGATAGATGAAAAAGATCACAGATCAGTAAGAAAAGGCGAATGGATTAAAGCATCACTAGAAAAAGTAGAGCAGCTTAGACCTATCGCGCAGAGAAATGGATTGACAATTACCGAATTAGCAATGAAGTTTATCATGTCAAAGAAAGGATTTGCATCAGTTTTCCCAACGGTAATAAGCGAAGAAGAGGTAATAAGTTATGCAGAGATGACTAAGGGCAACTACATTTCAGCATCAGACATGAAAGAAATTGAAGATTTGTACAACACATGGCCTTCTTACGAGTTAAAGGCAACACCTCAAGCAAATTAATTTGCAGATGAGCAATCCGATAGATTTTGAAAAAACATTAGAAGTGATAGAAGGGATGAAGATTGCCAAAATAGGCAATATAAGAAATGGGAGAAAATTATCAAAAAAATCAAAAAAGACCAGCCATTGAATTTTGGAGAGATGGAATACTATACAAACCTGACATGAATTTACAAAAATTCAAACATAACTAGTAGAAGTAGAGCACATCACATAAAATTATCAGAACACGATGAGAAACCACCATGCAATACTTGTAAGGAAAGTTCTCTATACTATTGCAACATGAATGATCAGTATTTTTGCACAGTGCACATAGTAGGACATGATGAAAATGAATTCTAAACAGGCACTGTTTCTTCTAAACTAAATGAATTTTCTACAAAATATTCCACACGTGTTTTTTTAAATTCACGAGAACTGAAGAGAATCCTATAATCATCAACATGGATTTGTTCCTGGATTTTTTTTGCCATCTCATTTGCCTCACTCTGAGTTTTACAATGAATCATTGAAAATACATTGTATGGCCAGTCGTCATATGTCGGTCTTTCGTAACAGTGACTTACTTGTGGAAAAGATCCCAATGTCTCCCCAACTTTAGAAATTCTATCCTCAGGTACTTTCCAAACTATCATACCATTAGCAGTAAATCCAACTTGTCTATGTCTTAAGATAGCAGCAAATCTTCGCATCACACCAATGTCTTCATAATATTTCATTTTCTCAAATAACTCGTTCTCAGTAATACCAAGGTTTTTTGCGGCGTTTACAAATGGCTCATCAGTTATCGCCATATCTTTTTGCAATTCACGAATAAACTCTTTATCTTCTTCTGTAGCTTCAAATTTTATATTTTTGATCTCTTTTTTTGCCTCTGTTGGTGCGACCTCATGCTTCTTATCATCAACCATATCCAGTTTGACGCCAATCTTAAACAATTGTAGAGTTGGAAGCATCCTAACTTTTTTAATTCCTTTAAGAACATTGAATTTGTCAAGCTCATCTTTCAAATCAGATCCTGGCGGAACAGCTAGGGTGAACCAAAGATTAAACTGGTGATCTCGCTCATAATTATGACTTACTCCAGGGTGACGATTAATTTGATTTGCAACATTCTCTAATTGATCATCTTCAATTTCCATTGCAACAAGGGAACTAGTATAACCAAGTTTGCGAGTATCAAATATAGCACTCAGTTGTCTTAGAATCCCAGTCTCTTTGAGCGTGTTCAGCCGATTTTTGATATCATCTGGAGTAGTGTTAAATTTTTTTGCAATAGCATCAAAGGGTCTTGTTACAAGAGGGAACGTCCACTGGATTTCATTTAAGAGTTCTTTATCAGATTCATCCATAGAAGTCACTACGACAGTAACCCATACATTCAATTAAAAACGTAGCTAGTATTTTATTCCTAGATTTAATACATAAATAGAAACTCCAGCCCATTTGATCGATGATAGTTGATCTAAATATTCAAGGCAAAACAGTTATCGTCATAGGAGGTGGAAAAGAGGCTCAAAAAAGAATAAATTCATTGTTAAGACAAGATTGCAAGATAACAGTAATCAGTGATTCAGACAATACCAAAATTAGCAAATTATCAAAATCAAAGAAAATCAAATTTGAAAAACAGAAAATTCAAAATATGGGGTTTATTTCAAGATTTAAACCAGACATCATCATTACAACAACAAATGATAAAAAAATAAATCAGAGGATAATAGACGCTGCAAAAAAGAAAAGAATCATCGCATATAGCTCAGACAACCCGGAAGACAGTGATTTTTCAAATCCCGCAATAATAGATTTTGAAAACACCATCCAAATTGCAATCTTCACAGGAGGTCAGAGTCCAATTATGTCAAAAAAAATCAAAGACAAATCAGAAGAAATATTCAAGAGAGTTATTTCAAAAGAAGACATATCTCAAATTAAGATTCAAAAGATCGCAAGAAAATTGGCAAAAGAGACTATCCCCACCCAAGATCAAAGAAGGAAGTATCTACACATTGTCATGGCTGACAATGAGATTGATCAGTTAATAAAAGACGGTCAGATGAAAAAAGCTGAAAAGAGAGTAATTACAATATTGAGGAATTGGAAATGAATCAAAATATCATCAATGCAAGGGTAACTTTTCGTAATTCACCAATCCACATTCTAGAGCAGTTTACGATTAAAGACATAGAGAATGCATGTGAGTTATTCAAAAAACATTCAGGGTTAGACGAGTGTGTGATTATTCAGACATGTAACCGAATAGAGCTTTTTGGAAAGTCAGAAATGAATGATTTAGACAAGATTAAAAAAACATGGGCATCGATCACCGGGCTTGAAAAAGATCTGTTTGACGAGAACATGGAATACGTTGAGAATAAGGATGCATTCCACCATTTACTGAAATTGACCTCTGGATTAGATTCCATGGTACTTGGAGAAGAGCAGATTCTTGGGCAAATAAAAGATTCAATCACAACAGCTAGAGAGATCAAAGCATCAGGTCAGCACCTCAACACATTATTCGACAAGGCAATTAGAATTGGAACCCGGATAAGAAATTCAAGTGGAATTGGGGCAGGGGGAATTTCAGTTGGGTCAATGGCAGTAAAACTTGCAGAAGAGAACATTGATGAGCTAAAAACAAAGAAAATCCTATTGATTGGAACTGGTGAAGTGTCAACCCTTGTTGCAAAATCACTGCAGAGACGTGGATACAAGTTCGATGTTACAAGTAGAACCATCGGAAGATCTGAGGCATTTTGTGAAACAATGGGAGGAAATCCAATTAAATTTGAACAGATTCTTTCAGGATTTGATTATTATGATCTAATATTTGTTGCAACCACTGCGCCATATTTTCTTGTGACAAATGAGAGAATAACCAAAGCAATGAAAGACAAGAAGAAAGGGATGATGATTCTGGATTTATCAAACCCAAGAACAGTTGATGAAAAAGTTGCAACCATAAAAGGAGTGAAATTGATGAATTTGGATCAAATTGCAGAAATGGTTGAGAAAAACATGAATGCAAGATTAAACAAGGTGAAAACAGTTGAAAGTATAATTAATGAGGAAGTATGCATACTAGAAGCCTCGATGAAAAGATTGGAAGCAGAGCCACTTGTAAAAAACGTATTCAAGAATGTAGAGAATCTAAGAGAAAAGGAGTTGAAGAAAGCACTCCAAATGCTAGATGAGAAAGATGAGAAAAAGATCAAGATAATTGAAGAGTTAACTAAAGCAGTAGCAGAAAGCATCGTTTCAATTCCAATGAACAACATAAGAAAAGCATCAGAGGAAGGGAATTCAGACATAGTTGAACTTGCAAGCAAGCTATTTGACTATAAAAAACACAATAACGCAGACTAGGATTATATTTTACCCAAAGAGAATTTCAGCATGTCATTTCCCACTAGGCGTCTTCGTAGATTGAGGACATCAGATAAAATGAGAGATCTGGTTCAGCAAACAGCATTATCTTCAAAAGATTTCATATGCCCAGTTTTTGTTCAGGAAGATCTGAAAAATAGAATCAAGATAGAATCAATGTCGGAAATCGAGAGGTTGCCACTTGAAGACGTAAATGACGAAGTAGCAAAGATTAGTGAATTAGGAATTCCTGCAATCATGCTTTTTGGAATACCATCTTTAAAAGACGAAGCAGGAACTTCAGCATTTGAAGATAAAGGCATTGTTCAAAAAGCAATATCTCAGATCAGAGAGAATTTTGGTGATAAAATAGTGATAATGGCAGACGTTTGTCTGTGTCAATTTACATCAACAGGACATTGCGGGATAGTTAATGGAAATAAAATAGATAATGATGTCAGTTTAGATACGCTTTCGAAGATTGCAATAAGTCAAGCAAAGGCAGGAGTAGACACAGTATCACCATCAGCCATGATGGATGGTCAAGTTGCCGCAATAAGAAAAGCGCTTGACGATGAAGGGTTTACAGATGTTTCAATAATGTCACACTCAGCGAAGCATCGCTCAAACTTTTACTCACCATTCAGAGATGCTGCAGAATGTGCTCCAAAATTCGGAGACAGGAAGACATACCAAGTCCCATATACAAATGCAAGGGAAGCAATGATGGAAGTTGAGACAGACATCAACGAAGGAGTAGACATCGTAATGATCAAACCAGCGCTATCATATTTAGATCTTATTGCAGAGACAAGGAGAAAATTCAACATTCCTGTTTCAGCATATAGTGTTTCTGGAGAATATGCGTTAGTTAAAGCAGCTTCACAGTTAGGATATGTGAATGAAAAAGACATTACAGAAGAAATTCTATACTCAATTAAAAGGGCTGGAGCCGACATGATAGTAACATACTTTGCCAAATCAGCTTCAAAGTTTCTTCAAGAATCATGAGAAACGATGAACGTTTTGAAATTCAAAGAGCGTTTGACTTATTGCCACACGTTGTGGGTGCAAGCTGGGCAGCAGTTTGGTTCAGGATGAAAGGAATCAAAAAACCCACAAAAGAAGAATTTAGAGAAAAAACGCTAGAATATCTAAAAACTATAGAGCCAGTCTTTGAATCATATCCTAACGAAGAAGCATTTATGGAAATTCGCAAGTATATCGAATTTAGAAAAAATGAAGAATATAAAAAAATCAAATCAGGAGGAAACAAAGAAATCGAGATTAGATACAACAGATATGTGGATTATGGGTAATTTTTAGTGCGCTGGAAAATCACGAAAACCAGTCAATTGCGCGTAATTAATCTCTGTATTTTGCCGAACTTTTCATGAATTTGTCAACAAGCTCTTCAATCTGCTCATCTGCAATAATCATCCTGTCTTTTAGACGAGCATTTTCTTTAATTTTGATCATCATGACAACAAAAGAGAACACAGAAGTAACACTTCCAATAATTGTAATAATCAAGATTAAATCAAGCGAGTCATTTACCTCACTGCTTAAAATACTGTCTTTACCGTTTGATGCCTCCAGATTATCTGGATCTACCTCCAAGGCCTCATCATAATACTTTAAAGAATCAACTAAATGCCCAGTATTACGAAGATTATTTGCTTTTCCAAGCAGTGCGTCGACGTTATCGGGATCCAAGTACAGTACTTTATCATACAGCTGCTCAGATTTTATATTCTTGTCTTCAAGGTAGTACAATTCAGCCACACCTAGTAACGCAGTGATATTATTTGCATCAGTATCAAGAACATCAGCAAAAGAATCCTTAGACAAATCATGTTCTTCTAACTCCAAATACACAAGACCTTTCCCATTTAATGCAAAAACATTGTCAGGGTCAATTTCAAGTACTTTGTTGAAAAGGATCAACGCGTCATTATTCTGATTAATGTTTGAAAGGGCATTGGCTTTTGCAATTAAACCAGAAACATATTCAGGATTTTGTTCCAACACAATGTTAAAGAATAATATTGCGTCATCATATTGTTGTTTTTTTACCAAGACGTTTCCACTTCCAAGCAGAGCATCGATGTTTTTTACATCGATATCAAACACAGAGTCAAAAGCATCTAGCGCGTCATCATATCTGTCAAGGTTATATAATGAATTGCCCAATCCAACGAGTCCAGAGATATTTTTTGGTTTTACTTCTAAAGATTTTTCAAAACTTTGAAGAGCCTTGACATATTTCCCCTGAATCAAACGGATCGAACCTTTTTCATTTAATGCGTCTACATTTCTTGGATCATTTTCCAAAATTACATTTAGTTCGTTAAGTGCATTTTCATATTGCTTGTCTTTGATAAAATTTTGTGCGTTTTTAAATAAAATTGCAGGTTCGTCAGATGTTTGCGCATGAATCAAAGAAAACAAAGATCCTGCCAAAAGCAGTAAAACCACATATCGTAAAGAATTAACATCAATCATACCATTCAGATCCATTTTTGCCTCATAGAATATACATAAAGAGATAGCCATTTCACGCCAGATTTTTCTTCAAGAGGAGATAAGTAGTCAAAAGAAATTTTGAGTCCTGCGAATCCATTAGCATCATAATATATCAAATCAGTACTAATTTTGACATATTTTACATCATCAGGACATAAAACGGTTGTAGGCACATCATTTGACGTTTTAGATATTTTTCTAAATTTACATAACACCATAGATGTTCAATCTTACTGATTTTCACTACATATCTAGATAAGCATTATGAAAGTACAAAACATGTACATCAAATAGTTGAAATAATCACAAAACCAAATGGGTACATGCCACTTCTCACAGATAGAGATATTAAAAAATTGGAAGAAGCATGTGTAAAGCTGTCAGAAGAGGCCAAAGTAAGGCACGTAGGAGTGATTAATCAGCTCGGAAGATTGATTGCAGGAGG
Source organism: Candidatus Nitrosopumilus sp. (assembly GCA_020431995.1). Lineage (GTDB taxonomy): Archaea > Thermoproteota > Nitrososphaeria > Nitrososphaerales > Nitrosopumilaceae > Nitrosopumilus. Next base: position 8,901 of record JAGQHE010000055.1, on the reverse strand, counting down.
TTTGAAAAAAGGATTGACTCCAACATTGGAGGATGACAAAATAAGAATGATGTACATGCAAATGCAGTTAGATTTTAAAATGAGGCAGGAATTGGATGAACTTTTAGGCCCAATAGATTACATCGCATCAAGAAGAACAAAACAACTGATCATTAGTGTGCCAATTGGGGAAAATTTAGTTTTAATCACAGCAGAGCCAGATGCGGATGATAAATACATCATAAAAAGGGCAGAGGCATTATTTGATGACATCACGATAACAACAATTTAGAATTGTTTAGTTTATCTATTGACATGGCCATTATTTAGTTGAACATGGCTTTTGAAGCAATTTTATTCATAGCAGTGCTGCTTATCGCAGCAAAACTTGGTGGGGAATTACTTCATAGGATAGGTCAGCCAACGATACTCGGAAATGTTCTTGCAGGAATCATCGTAGGCCCTGCATTTTTGGCAATAGTTCATCCAATTGAAGCAATAGAACTTTTTGTCTCAATTGGCGTATTTTTCTTGTTCTTTCTAATCGGTCTTGAAGAGATAGACATTGCAGGGTTATTCAAAGTCATGAGAGGAAAAATTTTTGCAGGTTCTGCAATTGCGTTTCTGATCCCATTTTTGTGTGCAGGAGTTTTTGGACTAGCAATAGACATGGATTTTGTGAAAGCATTTGCGATTGCAAGTGTAATTGCAGCCTCAAGTTTGGGAGTAACAGCTAAGGTGCTAAGTGATCTTGGAAAACTGAAATCAACTATAGGGCTTGAAATTTTCACCGTAACTGCAATTGTAGAGTTTATCGCTATAATTTTTGTAAGCGTGTTTATCCAAATAGACACAAATTCTGAACTTCCAGACATAACCGAAATGATTTGGCTTTTTGCAAAAATGATACTCTTCTTTGCGGTAGCAGGATTCATTTCAGTATTCGGATTGCCTCGATTCTTCAGACTACTTAAAAATCACCTTCGTGTCAAGCAGGCATATTTCGGTATCGTGATCGGAGTTATTCTACTAGTAGCATATTTTGCAGAAATTAGTGGAGTTCATGGGGCCATAGGTGCGCTTCTTTTGGGCATTGCAGTGTCAAGGATGAACAAAGAGGAATATCATGAAATTTCAAAAAATGTCAGCATAGTAGGGTATGGAATTTTTATTCCAATATTTTTTGCAGGGATCGGACTTCATTTCAGCATGGCATTTTTAGAATTAGAATGGTGGATAATCATAATTTTCATAGCAATCATGACAGGAATAAAGTTTCTGAGTTCATATATTGCAGTACGCATAGCCAATATGCGACCTGCTACGACGGTAGCATACGGAGTAATGTCAAAAGGGGCGGTGGATTTGGCATTAATGTTATCGCTACTTCAAGCAGAAATAATGGGAGACAAGCTATTCTCACTTTTAGTTCTTGGAACACTAATAACCATGATAATATCAACGGTAGAGCTTCAACGTAAATTAAAGAAAATAATACATGTCAAGGTAGGAACTCTAGAACTAGGTCTCATTCCAATCTATTTCAGAAGAGTGGTGTCAGATACGCCAGTTATTGCAGTTATCAGCACAGTGTTTTCCAAAACAAAAGCAGACATCACAATCAAGGAATTCATGGAGAACAACAAGATTACAAAAAGCCCATTCCTGGTATTTGATAAAGAGGAGAATCTTGTAGGACTTGTCTCAAAGAATGAAATAGACAAATCCCACAAAAAAACACGAGACAGTACAACCATTGCAGATATAATGTATAAGAAATTCCATACAGCATTGCCTGATGAATACCTATTTTCAGTAATTCAGAAGATGAATACTCATCCATTTGACATGATTCCAGTCATTGATCCTAAAAACAGTGGAAAGATAATAGGAATCGTAACCAATAAGGGATTAATGGAATTACTAACAGACACCAAAAACGTCAGTTTGTTACCAAAATGATTTTAACATCTTGACTGTCCAAAACATATCAACTAGAGTTTGTCACTGAATCTAGCTTTGAATCGATCAACTCTACTTTGAGTATCATATTCATCAGGATACGATTTCCTATGAGAGCGCTCTCTCATTTCTTCTTCATGTTCTTTTCTTGCATGATGAAGTCTGTCTTTCTCATGTATGAATTCCTTACCACATTTTTGGCATTTAACTATAGTTTTATGATGGTCACGTCTTACATGTACAACCAGATCTTCATGATTTGAAAATTTTGCATCACATTGAGTGCAATTATTTTTTTTATTAAAGGGATTCCTCATAAATACACAAACATACAGCCCCGGCGAGTTATAAAGTTAGATAATGTATTTCAGAGTCGAAAACCGACACATCTAATGACAATTACAGATTCAATAGATTGAATTTTTAAAATATGTCAATACATGGTTTTCATCTTTTTCTTTTTTCTCACATCTTTTTCTTTAGAAGAGGATTTTACCGAATAATCATAATCTGGATATAGTTTCAAGAATCGATTCTCAACTCGTTCTTCACCAGAGTCGTCATTAGCTTCATTATGCTGTGACATTCTAAATCAACCAACCATCAAACACAAGATCTGTCAAAATCCTATCCTCTAGAAAGTCACGATGAATTGGAATATCAACATGTCATTTCTTGATTTCTTGAGTTAGCGAAGTCAATTAGTTTAAAAAGAAATTCAATTATCAAGAGAGTGTAAAATTTTGTTACTGTCTTTGATCATTTTTGACAGGATATCTGATTGTAGTTGCTCCTTTTTGGATTTACTTGCCAAAGTTTTCATTAATTGAATTTCATACTCGATGCCTATTTTCAACCCAATTTGGAAAATTTTTGGTAATTTTGATATATTTGGAGAAACCAAAACATCAGGCATTTTCTGATTTTTCTCATGTTTAATACTAATAGAGTTTTTCACTATCATTTCTAATAATTTTTCAAAATTTTCATACATATTTGACTCTAGCTTTGTCATGGTATATTTTTTTGACATCATTATTGTCCTTTTAATATTGAGTAGTGCTTGATTGGATTCAACATTTTCAAAATCCTGAGAGGTGAGATCTACACCATGCGCGTCTTTAATGGCATTGACAATATCAGAAATAGCATCCTTTCTGCAAGAAGGCAAGGTCTTCCCAAAGGGACAATTCTGGCAATTTGTGGTATAGTATCTAAATCCCTTGTTCCCAAAACTTGACAACACCAATTTATTTTGATTTCGAAGTTTGGTCATAACTCTTGATACTACTGCTTCATCGATATCAATAATGTTAGAAATTTCCTGATTAGAATATGAACCCTCATCAAGTAATTCTAAAATTTCTTTTTCGATTTCTCCTGGAGACCGTCTAGATTTTTCTTCAATCGCATCTGCGATGTAATGTTCTGTAAGTTTTTGTTCTGTATCCATTACAAGTTTTGTCCCATCAAATTTTACATCTAGTCCAGAATTTGTTTCGGTTTTAATTATTTTCTCTAACAATCTATCAACATTGGGGATTTTGAAGTTTGTAACCAATTGCTTAAGATCATCAATTTGAATCTGGTTTCCTTTCGAAAGTAAAAACAATAATGCCCATCGAATCTTTTTTTCATTACTTGTTTCAAGTTTACGAAGGATGTTACAGATTTCAGTTATTTTTTCCCATTTAATGTTCTCTAAAACATCTTCAGAATCATCCACCAGATGAAGTTTGTCAAGGATTTTTGTAAAAGCATCGAAGTCATTCTTGAGTGCATTAGAATGGGCATTTGTTTTTTGTCGTACGGATTTTTTATATCGTTCAATCAAATCTTTCTTTAAGAGAAGATTTTCATTTCTTAAATCATCAGTGTCATACTTGAAGAATTCAAAAAATGAAAACGCAGGCGAATTAAGGATGTTAGGCTCCAATAGTTTCAGAGCATCCATCATAGAAGAAGAAAGTGCCATCTAAACAATCGAGCATAGTCTCCCTACGATAAAAACTTGCATGTTAGGGTCATTTGAGTATGAAAAGTCAGATGAACGATCAAAAATGCCAGTAATTATCAAAAAACAATAATCATCAAGAACTGTTTTCCCCCTCTAAAACAGTAAGGAATGAGTTCCTGTATTAATTAGGCCTAAAACCAATATACACGATGTGGAATTAAAGAAGTGGTTGATCATCAATTCATACGAGATCAAGCAGTTATAAAAAATCCAATTGGCCTCAAAAATAAATCAGGTTTTATACAATCAAAGGAGACCAGTGCGGAAGTGAATTACTTGGATAAAAAGAAAAAGTAATGCATATGGTTTAGGTAATTAGAACATCATGGTTTTTTCTTTTTATTATTTTTATTCTAAAATACACTGAACAACATTATGTCATTTAACACCATCTCAGCACCTGATAGAAGAGGGTATTTTTATCATAAAATCATCGGTGCCAATCACAGTTATTAAAACGTCTCAAGAGATGTTGAATAGCTTCTGGGCATTTTTATACATCAAATTATCCCTAAATTCTTTTTTGATAGTGAGCTTAGCTACAAAATTGAGATACGAGTCCATGCTACTAATTGGCCAGTCAGTGCCATACAACAGATATCGTGGTTCTCCGGCATAGTTTATCAATTCTGCAACTTTTTCTTTCATCATTTTTTCAAAAAAGTGATCAAAAGATCCAACAACAAGACCAGACACGTCAGCATAGACATTATGATTTTTGTAGAGTACTTCCTGAGCGTCTTGGATCCAGGGATTCCCTAAATGACACATTACGATTTTTAATTCAGGATTATCCACAGCCACATCATCAAGATTAAGAGGTCTGGAATAACGCAGTTTGCCAGTACTAGAAAAGGTATCACCGGTATGAAACATCACAGGGATATCAAATTCAATACAAGTGTCATAGACTTTTTGGTATCTCTCATCATAAGGATAATAATGTTCATAGCCTGAATAAATTTTCATGGCTTTAATCCTGCCATCTTTAATTAATTGTCTATATCTTTTAAGATCTTCGTCAGTATGATGATCTATGGTAAATCCAGCTGCAACACCAAGATTGTCATATTTTTTGACTCCCTCAATAATTTTCTCAGTTGATGGTCTTTCAGAATTTATTTTGTAAGAAGATAAGATTATTGCATAATCAACGTTGTTACTGGCCATTTCAGTTTGAAGCATCTTTAACCGATCTTCCAATAGCGGAATATGTTGTGTCAGTTCGTATTGATTCACATGCACGTGACAGTCAATAATCATGATTTTTCTACAAAATGAGGATTTTTCCATTCAATAAAAGTTGCATTGTTTAATGATCTTGGATCCTTCATGTAGTTAGGCAATATTTTGATGAATTTGAAGCCATTTCGTATTTGAAAGGACAGCACAGGTTCTTTGACTTCATGACTCTGAACTTTGTGCACATACTCTAAAGGGGATAGATCCTTGGCATTTTCACAGTAATTTATTAGCCTTGCCCCTGCAATTATTCTGCGCAAGTTTAGCCTTATTGCCAATGCCTTTCTTGCATCATAGAGTTTTGTAGCAATACCCAGTCTCCGATGTTCAGGATGTGATGATACGTCTGCACCATACAGAGAGTCACCGTTTGGGTCATGATTTTTAAAAAAACTATCACCACAAGCATCTTTCCAAGTGTGCTCTTGGTATTCAGATTTTAATTTGATAATTAAACTACTGCACGAACCTACGATTTTTCCACCATATTCTGCAACAAACTGACCTTCAGGAAAAACTTTCAAGTGTGCGCTTAGTTGATCAGGTTTCCAGTACACTCCTTCTGCGGCCATTGCAGGAAATGCAATTTTTTGCAGTTCAACGACTTTAGGAATGTCATCTTTGGTCATAGTACGTATGACCACACGACTTGAACGTGTGCGAACTGGCGGGTTTTTGGCCATATTTTTATAGCGATTTAAAAATCCTGATCATATGCAATACCTTCATTTTCAGATTTTTTCTTGAAAATAACAGTTAATTTTTTTATCGTGTAGGCTATCTTGATTTAGACTTCCGAAGATAGTAGAACAGATAGCATATTTTAATATTTTCAACAATAATTTGATGTCAGCAGCATTCCAGCCTCAGTTGATTAAGAAATCTTTTCAACACCAGAGTTCTTTTTTTTGCCTCTGCTTTGCCAGATTTTGTATTCATCAGAGATTCAAGTTTGAATAATTTTTGAAAAAAATGATCAACAGTCCAGGTTTTATCATCAGGCTTACGTTTATTGCAAAATGGATCATTCGGATTGTAAAAAGGTCGTTTAAGTAAGCCCGCAGTGGCAAAAACTCGTGCAATACCTATTGCGCCCAAGGCATCCAGTCGGTCTGCGTCCTGAAGAATCTTGCCTTCAAGAGTTTCAGGAATTTTATTTTGTGAAAAACTATGGTCACGGATGGCATCTGAAATGATCACAATTTCACGATCAGAAAAAGAATATTTTTTCAAAATTTGTTTTGATTTTTTTGCGCTATGAGTTGAAGAAAGGCCAGAGTTTTTGTGAGATTTTGGGTAAGACACTATATCATGCAATAACACAGCACACAGGACTAGTTTCTCATTTGCCTTTTCTTTTTTACATATTTTTTGAGCGTTATTGTATACCCTCATAACATGATCAAAATCATGAGAAGGATCATTTTTAATTATTTTTTTCACGTCACTTTTAATCAAATCAATAACCGTCATTTAGAATCTCCATATTTTTGGCTTGACAAATTTTATTTTTTTCTGAGTAATTAATACCGTCCAATTCACAGATGCAAACAAGACTATCAACACGATGCCAAATCCATCAATCAGCAAAATTCCAGTAAGACGATCTTCAAATATTTCTAAAAACGGCCTCAGTACAGCATTTCCAAAATAGATCATCGCAATATAAGAAAGAGTTCTGCCAAACCAAAATCCTGCATATATTCCAATACTTTTTGCACGCATTAGCCCATATGCAATAAACAATATGTTACTTGGTAGAGGAGTCGCACCAAACAAAAATGATGCAAGTAGGTATCCATATTTTTTTCTATTAAGATAATCACCTACTATGTCAAGATTAGATTTCTGCTCTTCTCCAACAAATTTTCTGAACAATCCGCTTATTTTTTTGAGTGTGAATCTACCAATTGTGGCACCTGTTGCGCCAACCATTGCCAAAATAATCACATTCAGATTTGGATCTAGAAGATAAAAGGATGTCAAAATAATCCAGCTTGGGGGCATCAAAATCGGAGCCGCATTTACTCCGATCAGCACAAGAAAAATGCCAAAATATGAATATTCTCCAAAAATTTCAAAAATATCCATTATGTTTCTATAGTGAGATTGTTTTTTTTGTTTCTAAACCCTTGTATCCCGATTCATACAGAAGAAAACTTCATTTTGATCTAAAAAATTAAAAAAATTTCATGTTTTTCAATTCTTTGTTCATGTTTTGTGATAAATTGGATCAATCATACTATATACTTATAAGCAATTCATGCACATACTTACTCATGTCAGAGTTAATTTGGAAGTGTTATAGATGCAATCTGACTTTCAAAGACGAGGATCTGGCAAGGATACACAAAAAAATTTCATCCCACTCAGTAACCAAAATTAAAGCAATAGTAGCATAATTGCAAATACTTTCATCATTTTCACAGTTTTAATAAAAATTAATGCAGAGGGTGGGATTTGAACCCACGAACTCCTGAGAGAAGGGATTTCCTATTCATGGATCTTGAGTCCCTCTCGGTTGACCGGGCTTCGATACCTCTGCAATGAGAGTGGATAATGACCATTATTTTTCAATTACTATTGCAATAAATCAAAAGATAATTCCATTTTTTAGAGATTTTTAGACAAAGCTTTTAATCGTGTTAATAAGATTCGAAAATACATGTCAGAATTCATACCGATTTCAGATGCAAAGAAAATGCGTAGTGGGGTCAATGTTGAAGCCGTTGTCAAAAGCAAAGGAGACGCAAGAACTGTAAATCTTAAAAGCGGTGGAACCGTCGATGTCTGTGATGCGATCATAGTTAATGGCGATGAGACAGAAGACAACCAAATGAAACTCACATTGTGGGGTGACGATATCAAGGCAGTGAATGTTGGAGATAAAGTGGTCATCACAAATGGATATACCAATGAGTTCAAAGGAGAGGTTTCCTTAACCAAAGGCAAATACGGAAAGATGGAAATTAACCCATAGTGATCGGAATCTTCACTCAATAATTTCTTTTATTTTGATAATTTTTCCAGTCGACAAATATCACTAGCAGGCCAACTAACAATATGACAATTCCTGAGATGACCAGAATTCCCGAAACAATGAGTGGGAAAATAACTTTCATTACAGGGGAATTAGGATCAGAAAGAGCATCTGAATTTTCTGGATCTTCTGAAAACATCATAACAACATCCACATTTTCAGATCCAATGTTTTCAATTTCAAAATTCAATGTGTCAGGCTCGGCGATTTCTAAGACTTTAAACGAGAGGGGTTCATCCTGAATAAACACTCCATAATCATCACCAAAAATATTTGAGATTTTTATAGACAGCTTATCTTTTGGGTGGTAATCAACTATCTGAATCCCCCACAAAAGTGGGACATCAGATGAAGATACACTGTAAGAGACATATGCTGAGTTGCCAGACAGGATTTCAATTTCTTCAGAAACATTATCAAACATTCCTTCAAACAATGACGGCACCAAAAAATCGTCAGATTTGGAAATACTTGAAGGAATGGATAAAGCAGCGATCGAAAGGGAAATTCCAATCATAATAACACCAACAATCGAAATCATGATGCCTTTTTTATCCATCATAGCCAATAGGAAACACCTACTTTTATGTCATAGAAAATAAGTTTAGAAAAGTGTAGAGGGATATCATCTAGATTTCTTTTTAGATGGCTTTCTTTTGGC
>JAGQHE010000054.1 GCA_020431995.1 Candidatus Nitrosopumilus sp. | reverse complement strand
TTCATTATATCTTTACCGATTCAATCGAGTCATGACTTGCCTGAATGAGTCTCAGTGTGGAATTCAAATTTGCTCTCAGGTGTGTTAAATGATCTGACTCTACAGAAATAATTATTTTCTCGTCAAATTTTATCTTAGTTTTTACGGGATTTTCAGGATAGAATTCATTATCGGTGTTAATTGAGTCAAATATTGCTTTTGTTTTGTCTTTTGCGTCTACTATAATTTTTGCACTAAAGTTTAACGTCATAAGCTGTTCCAGCAACCTTGTAATTACATTTTTTACAAGACCAGATGCCCACCGCATCTCTTCCAAATGTCTTTGAACCACATTCAGGACAGGTTCTCTTTTCTTTTAGTTGGAGATGGATTTTTGTGTACTGTTTTCTAAGTTTGATCCCATATCGCGCCCCTAAACCTTTTAATGATTTTTTTGTTTTTGTCATCTTATTGACTTTCCTTTTGAGCTTCTTTTAATTTTTCTCTTATTTTTGCGCCTACTTTGACTGAAAGGTCACCACATCGATCAATTTCTTCCAGAGTGAATCCATCACTGCCGCCTTTTTGTAATGCGCAAATATTTCCATCAGAGTCAGTAGTAATTGTGATTCGTGCATCCATGCTACTCCATTCATCTCCATTAGGATCAACAATTATGTGGGTTCCAATTTTTCCCATAGTTACAGATACAGGAATAGTCGCTATGGGCACAGGCATGTCTTCGCCTTCTACCAGTGTTGGTGCATCATCAATCCAATTCCATTTTGGTGATTTGGATGAAAGCAATGCAGCAGTAGCGGCATAAGAACATGCATCAAAGAGATTACCATCGTAATCGACAACTACATTGTCGGCAAATACTCCAACCACAGATTTATTCTGCTCGATTACTAATTGAGACACGTCAATCATATGACTTTCTCTTATTCCTCTATCTACAACTCTTGCCAATTCAATCACATCTGGTCCTGGAGGGCCAGTTTCAACAGTTGGATGGGATAATGGCAAAAGTTCTGCAGTACAAATGAAAATTCCTTTATCACCCATATCAGGGAAAGGTCTGTCTGGTTGGATTTTTACACCACAAATAACTTCAGTTTCTCCCAGCCTGACTCGTGCAGAGCCGTTTGCTTTAGGTATGGCATTAGTCTCAATAGAAATCTCTCTTGGTTCGTCCAGAGCTCGTCCATCCACTCTTTTTCCCAGTTCTAGTAATTCAAGGATTCGTGATTTTTTTAATTCGTCAATAACAGAAGCAGATGTCATTTTTAATCGCCTCCATCTCCAAAGTACTTTTCTTGTAACGCCTTCTTTTGAAGATCGTAAACAATCTTACAGCCATCAACTCCTACCTGTACGCATTTTTTGTATTCGTCAGGAGTCAGAACGCCATCCAATTGTAATAACGTGATTTTTTCAAGGTTTGGCATGTAACCAATTGGCATATCTGCTTGGCCTGCTTGGTCTTCTTCGTTGTTAACATCAAGAATTACAGTATCTGCAACTTTTCCTGCTGCAATTGCCGCAACCATATCTCGCATCGGAATTCCGGCATCTGCTAATGCGACAGAAGCTGCAGTAAGTGCCGCACATCTTGTTCCACCGTCGGCCTGTAATACTTCAATGAAGACATCTACTGCAGTTCGTGGGAACTTATCCAACATAACTGCAGGCTCTAATGCTTCTTTGATGACTTTGGAAATTTCAATCTCTCTTCTAGAGGGAGCAGGGTTTTTTCTCTCGCCAACAGAAAATGGCTCCATATGATATCTAACTCGTAAAATTCCAGTATCAGTGTTTGACATGTGTTTAGGATGAACATCTCTTGGACCAAATACGCCAACAAGAATTTTGTTATCTCCAAACTCGATGTACGCTGAGCCATCAGCATTTTTTAGTCCACCTGCTTTGATCATGATTCGTCTTGGTTCGTCAACTTTTCTTCCATCACAACGAATACCATTCTCGTCCAACAGTACCATTGTTGCGTCTCTTCCGCCCATTATGATTCACCTTTTGATTCTAACATTTCTTTCACTTGATCAGTCAAATTAGCAACGTGCGCTTTTTCATTTACCATTTCAATGGCTTTTTTAGCCTTTAATAATCCCTCGGGCGACTCGCATGAAACAACCACCCAGCCATTCTGACCAATTGTTATTGCGGCATCAGTTGCCATCTCTATCATTTGGATCATTGCCCCCCTCTTCCCAATTAGGCGTGGGACCTTACTTGGAGATATTTTAATCAAGTCACCAGAGTCAATTTTTCCTAAATCTCTATCAGATATAGTTACAAGCGGATCTCTTGTCCTATCAAAATTAGCAATTCTAGCAGCTACGAGATCTCCCGATTTTAGTTTGGTTGCAAGCTCATCAGCATGAGCAGAAAAGTCACGTCCAAAAACATCCTGTGCAGGAAGAAATCCAACATAGCACGAATTGATATCCAGTTCCCAAGATAGTGAAGTGTGTGATATGACTTTACCGATTACAAGATCATTAATTTTAGGAATATATTTTCCAGTTAGAGGTATTACCTTAACAGAATCATCATAGATTTCAGAAATTCCAATAGTTGTAGAGATTATTTTATTTCCTTCAAGTATTACGTTTTGTTCAGGCCTAAATGGTCCAGTTGTCACCACATCTCCAGGTATAACATATTTTCTCTTATTATCCATTATTTCATTACCTCTACTGTAGCAGATCCCTTGGTTATAGAACCTAATCTATCGATCACGTTTGGCCTTGCTGCAGCGGGTATTTCAAGTATTGCTTTTAGAGAGCCATTTGTTTGCCATTGCTCACTTCCAAGAGAGCCTACAGATTTTAAAACAGCATATGATTGAGACGCATACTGTGCAGGTATAGTGATTTCCAATTTCAGATTCTCAGATTTTAGGGCAATGATTGAACGTAATTTTTCAACAATGCCCAACGCTTGTTCATCGACGCTTTTTTGCGGATCAATTGAGATCTTGCCATCCTTCATTGCCTGCTCAATTCTCAATGGAGGGTGAGGCAAGTGAGTTTTAGGATCTACATATGTTTTAGCAATAAAGTTAACAATCTGTTTTTTCTTTTCTTCTATCATTTTCCGTCTTTGATCAGTCGTTAGATTCAGATCACCTTTCTCAAGAATAATTTGGGCAATTTCTGTCAGGTCTTCAGTTTTGAAGGCCTTCAGCAATTTATCTGATGACGGCCTTGTTCCTTTTCCAGAATCAGTGTAAATTTCATCAGATACCAAAACGGCAGACAAGTCCTTTTTCTTTCCAAGTTTGTAATCTAATGCAGGGTCTGGTTTTACCATTATCTCAAACTTTTCCCCTTCAAAGGAATACCTAACCAAGGTAACATCAACCATATCTAATCTAGCAGAGATTTGATATTTATCTATACGTAAAACTAGCTAGATTTTTATGTGGATTTTGAAGATTTTCTTCAAGATTTGTCATCGTTAGAAGTAATTAGTAAAGATAATCATAAAATTTCCATAAAGCTGAAAGGAGTCCCATTACAATATGCAAATGCGCTTAGACGTGTGTGCCTAAATGGCGTTCCAGTCTTCGCAATAGATACTGTCGACATTGTAGAGAATTCTTCAGTACTGCCAGATGAAGGTTTAGCACATAGATTGGGACTAATCCCGTTAAAGACAGACTTAACAAGATTTAATGAGCCATCTAAGTGTGAATGTCAAAGTGAGACAGGTTGTTCTAACTGTAAAGTAATGTTGGTTTTAGACTCCGGAGATTCGGATGTTACTAGAACCATTTTGTCAAATGAGATGTCCTCTGAAGACGATACCATAAAACCAGTTTCTGAAAAAATCCCAATAGTACAACTAGCGCCAGGTCAAAGGATCAAAGTTGAGTGTTATGCAAGACTAGGACGCGGGACAGAACATGCCAAATGGAATGCTTCAAACATCTCAACATTAATCGACACAGATAATGAAGATGAGAAAATTCTAACCATAGAGTCAACTGGCGCACTAAATCCAGAACAGATAATCATATCAGGTGTAGATGAGGTAAACAACAGGTTAGATCAATTCAAAGAAATGATTAACGGAATCGAGGAATAGCCCAAGCATAGACATTATATTTGGGTTTCAAACCGCATTATTCACATGACTAATCAAGTGGTTATACGCATGGCAAGTGATCTAAAAAAGGCATCATCAAGAAATAATGCCCCGATTTGGGCAAAATTGGCAGAATATGCACTAAAACCAACCATTGCAAGAAGAGATCTCAACCTGAACAGAATTGCACAACTGACGAAAGAAAATGACATAGTTGTATTTCCAGGAAAAGTTCTTGGGACAGGCAACATTTCTCATAAAATTACATTATTTTCATTTTCAATTTCAAATTCTGCTGCCAGCAAAATAACAGAAAAAGGTGGAAAGTTGATCAGTCATTCTGAACTGATTGATAAAAATCCTACAGGAAAAGGAGTCGTTCTACTTGGCTAAGCAAGAAACAATAATCAGAACAGACAGGCCAATTGTAGTAGATGCAACAGACCATATTGCAGGAAGACTGTCATCAAACGTTGCAAAATTGCTAATTAACGGCAATAGGGTTTCAGTAGTGAATTGTGAAAAAATCATGATGAGTGGGACTAGAAGTAATCAGATCAAAGAATATAGAGAGTTTTTAGAAATCAACAGTGTGATCAATCCAAAACACGGGCCAGTTCATTACAGAAGACCCGATACACTCATGGCAAAAATGATTCGTCAAATGCTACCATACGATAGGAAACCATCAGGGAAAGAAGCACATCAGAGACTAAGGACATACATAGGATCTCCAAAAGAACTCAAGCCATTAGAGAAAATTCAATTTGAAAAATCTAAAATTAAGAAAACAGCATCAAACTATACTTCAATAGGCGAACTGTGCAGAACAATAGGGTGGACTGAATGACAATCCCAAAAACAGAGATTTATTTTGCAACTAGAAAAACAGCTACCGCACATGTATACATTACAAAAGGACAAGGCAGAGTTAGAATCAACAACGTTCCGGTAGAAATGATCCCTCAAGAGACTGCTCGTGAGGCAATACTAGCCCCATTAGAAATCACGGGCGATTTAAGAGACAAGATAGATATCTCGGTCAGAGTAAGAGGGGGCGGCTACATGGGGCAAGCCAGTGCAATTGCAACTGGAATTTCAAGAGCGCTTATTGGCTGGACTAAATCTAAAAAAGAGCCAAAAGAACACCCATTCCCAAAATCTACAAGAGAGGATCTAAGAAAGCGCATTTCAGATTTCGACAAGTATCTAGTAAGTGGAGATGCAAGGCAAAAAGAACCAAAGAAATTTGGCGGTCCTGGTGCAAGAAGACGAAAACAGAAATCATATCGTTAGACCAATAATTCCTGTGGCATGAATATAGACCAAGAACAGATATTCAGAGCATATTTGTTTGAAGAGTGAGCCAGATAACTTGGTCACAAGCAAACATCACAATTTGCAATACACACTAAGGAACAGATTCTGAAAAGAACGGCAAGAAGTTATTTTACAAAGCAACAGAATCAGAGTTTGTTCTTCATTGTCAATTATTTCCTAAAAACAATGATACTAATGTAAACGAAACTGCAGAGACGTATTCTGTTTATGATGATATGCAAAGTCAATCTCAAATTTCCATATACGGGATTAGAGATTCGTGTGAAAACATAGCAGGTAAAAAGTGACTATTCGCTGTAGAGCCAAACCATCGCAATGACTTGATCATTCAAGTCACATATTACAAAAATCAGAGTACATAATATTGACTCTGAATGGATTTAGGCAAACATAGTGGTTTTGATTATGTGTCAATTTGTCAGATTACCCTACCAGTTATATGCTCATAAACATAATGAGTAGTATGGGTAAGCGCCAAGTAAAGAATGAAAGTGCATTAAAAGAAATCCGTCTACCTGAAGAAGGTGAAATTTTTGGACGGGTATTGAAAATGCTTGGCGGCGAAAATGTAATGGTAAAATGTGCAGATGGAGTGACCAGACGTGGGAGAATAAGAGGAAAATTGAAAAGAAGAGTCTGGATTAGAGATAACGACATAGTCATAATTGCTCCTTGGGATTTTAACGAGTCCGAACGCGGTGACATTGTTTGGAGATTTACCCTTCCTCAGGTCGAATGGCTAAAAGATAATGGACATATTGCCAAAGATTTCTAAATTTTTTAATCATTATTTTGTTTTCAATAAATAACTTAGTTAATATAGCGAATTAGTTGTTATAGAATCAAATGGAACAAGGCACCGTAAAATGGTTTAACCGTACTAAGGGCTTTGGTTTTATCGAAAGAGAATCTGGTGAAGATCTATTTGTTCACAAATCAGATGTTGACGGATTCATCAATGAAGGCGATAAAGTCGAGTTTGAAGTAGGCGAAGGTCAAAAAGGACCAGCAGCCCAAAAAGTCAAAAAATCAGCATAGGCAATAAGTTTTTTAATTTAAGAGTTCAAATTTGTTTTCTTAAATCAGTCTATCTTTTTATTTTTAAAGATTATTTTTTTGTCCATACAAAAATTGTGGTCCCAAGCGAAGGAATTGAACCTTCGACAACCCGGTTTCTGTATGCCTGATATGCTGTTTTTCGGTCAGCCATCTAAAGCCAACAACTACAGCCGGAAGCTCTACCAGGCTGAGCTAGCTTGGGACAAGAAAAACGAAGTTCACTGCCATTAAAAAACTATCGTAGATAATGTCGTTTTGTGATGATCGTCATAATAAGCATAAATACTCTGAGAAAAGAATACGTTTCGTTGTCAGCGATGACGTTCTCTTATTCAGGTTATGTTTGTGCTCCATATATGCACACACATCAATCTGTTGATCTTAAAGAAACTTGGATCAATTCTAAAAACATTGAAAAATTATTTTTTGCCACAGGAACTTTTTCTAGTGAAAGTAAACCTTACTTTACTGATTCTGTGAACCATTATCTTTTGGCCAAATTCAAAGACAGTGAACAGGTATCTAAAGAACTAACTACTCATAATCAGGATAGAACATCTTTTGTATTTAACATCAAAGATGAGTTTTTCCAGAGAGAGATTTCTGGAGACGTTAATTTCATTTCAATATACTATTTAGAATACGGAGACAGTATTGAAGACACAAGAGAGATAGCAAACCTGTTTTTAAAAAAAGACAAAATCGAGATATCAGGAATTGGCAATATGAACACATTTTGTATCAATCCCTCAAAATTTACATTTCCATATTCTGAAAATATTGTGGTGATTGAAATTACTAGTGAAAAGAGCCATCAGAGCGTAAAGAAATACTGTGACCAAACAAGACGAGATGTAAATCGAAAAGGACTGACGCTCACAAATCTTCTTAGTCTTTCAATCCTTGAATCTTTAAAGTAAGGTCAATGCAATCCTAACAGGTAATACTTTCACAATGAAGTTTAGAATTTATTTATCATACGTTAGAAAGGATGATCAGGTCATGTGGAGAATGGTTTTTGGATCTTCTAGAAAAGTGTGAATTGTTTGCAAAAAAGAAGCGTTTTGGGACGACGGTTAAAGGTAGCACTCCACATTCAAAACATCTAGAGGATGTGGTTAACAGACTTAAGAGTTTAGGCGTGATTGACCAAGAGATCTTGTGTGCAGGTTGGCTTCACGATGTGATGGAAGACAAAGATACTAGTTTTGATGATCTTTTTGAACAATTTGGAAGTCGAATTGCCGTATTAGTGTCCTCATTATCCAAAGATCCATCATTACCGCGAAAACAACAAGAGGCAGCATATGTCAAACAACTCAAAGAATCAAACATAGATTCAAAATTGATTCTGCTGTGTGATATTTCTGCAAACCTAAGTGATCTAAAAAATAATGAATCATCAAAGTCAAAAAAACTACGGATGATCAAACAGAAAAGGCATTACCTTACAGTAATCAAAAACGATTTAATTGGCGACAGAGATCATCCAAAAATCATCACATTAATTGAAACCATTAATGACATCCTAAGAAAGTGGAATCAGAGACCCATACTTGCTCGAGTTGATACTGAGTTTTGATGACGTGTGTGGAAATTGTTTATAGATTCTCTAGTACGACACCGTGTATATAGGAATTCCGTAGTTCATAATTTTGCGTGGCCCTAAACATTGTCAAATAATATATGTATTCATTCTGGGAAAGAAAATCTCAAGACCAGAATCTAATCTTTAGATGTGTCATCTTTTTGTTCAGAATCCTCTGCCTTATCTCGTACTTTTTTCATGACACAAAATTTGCGTAGGGTGTTACGTAATCCCATTTTTCAATTATTATCTAGTTTGGGCCGTATTAAGGATATGTCTTTTTGAATATCTGTTATTTTTCTGAAAAGTTAAATATTCGACCAAAAACTGTCTCTCATGAGTAAGCCGTCTGATCTTGGATCATTAAAAATTGGATCATACATTCTGCTACCACATTCTGATCAGCCAAGTGGTGAACCATGTCGCATTGTCGAGTATGATACGTCAAAACCTGGAAAACATGGTGCAGCGAAAGCTAGGATTGTTGGAGAAGGCATCTTTGATGGCCAAAAAAGACCCCATGTGGGTCCTGTCAGCATGCAGGTTCATGTTCCAATGATCAACAAGAAGATAGGCCAGATTATTTCAATTAACGGTGATGTCGTACAAGTCATGGATTCAGAGACGTTTGAGACGCTGGATATCAATTTGATCGACGATGAAGTCAAAGGCAAATTAGAAAATGGGCAAAATGTAGAATACTGGGTAGTTATGGACAAAACTAAAATCATGCGCATTAAAAGTTAGGGTTAATTAGTTTCGCAAAATATTATCTAATTGTGGTTCTAAGACAGGTCCAAATTAGCTGGCGTAATAAGATGTGTGATGAGCACAAGTGTTTTAGAAAGTTCATCAGTTCCCTCAATGCTGAGTCTTCTCAAGAGACGTATGGCTACAAGATGCAGAAATTCATGAAGTTTGCTGCTGATCAAAAATATGTGAAGCATAAAGAAGATTTTGAGTCTCTGCTGGAATTTGACACTGAGAAAATTACTGATGTCCTAGA
The DNA here is from genome assembly GCA_020431995.1 of Candidatus Nitrosopumilus sp. GTDB lineage: Archaea > Thermoproteota > Nitrososphaeria > Nitrososphaerales > Nitrosopumilaceae > Nitrosopumilus. Next base: position 1,437 of record JAGQHE010000054.1, on the reverse strand, counting down.
AGAATATGTTTTCTTTATGCAGAACAGGGGAGACATTGCTGTTGGAACAGATTTGGCAGCTCCTGAACTATTCTTTGAAATGAATCGCAAGATTTGGCACAACAAGATAGTCAGAAAAGGAATCAGACGATTGAACCGAAAGAAAGGCGGGGAACTGCCAATCGAAGACTCGGAGTTAGAATCTGTATACTTTGGGTCAAACTCACCAAGAAAGAAGTGTATTATTTCTATACTCAGTTCTCTTGGAATTAGACCAGGGGCATTAATTGATCCTGTTCTTTGTTTCAAGCATCTAATACCAATTGAGGATTGTTATGGAGTTGAGATTTATGATGAATCTGATGATGGATATTGGGGAATCCTGATTCCAGAAGCTCGCAAGGATGTTGAGGCATACAAAGCAAGCAGAATTAGAAATGGCGAGAACATTACAGAAGACTCTCCAATACTTGCAACACTTCCATCTAGATGGAATGCAAAAAGAGACCATGTAACTGATGAGAACCTTCAGGAACTGTTGGCAAGAATGATCCGCGGCAAGGTAAAAAGAAAGAAGATTGGAAACAGATACGACAAGGCAATTGTTACGATGTTTAGAAAGCGATTCAACACAAAACTCAAGCTAAACAACAACGTGAATTCCAATATTGCAGAACTTGTAATGGCTCACAAGCTACCTGGCGCTCAGGGGGCATATACCAAGCCTACACTGAGGGAGGTCTATGATGCAATGAAACATGCGATTCCTGATTTGACAATTGATTCGTCTGCAAGAAAAGAAGCTGAGCTGCAAAAGGAGAGAATCAAGAAGAAGGAGATTGAGGCTGAAAAGGCCAAATTAGAAAAACAGCTTGAACAAAACCAACTTGCTCAGGATGAGGTTTTCAGACAAGCGAGAGTAATTGAAAATATGCAGAAAGAAATTGAAAAAATGAAGAAAAATAATTCAGAATAGAAAGTTCTTCTTTTTAGCTAGTTTAGAGAATAATTCATTGGCGTTTTTATCTGCCATTTGGGATATTTTATTCTCAAAAATTCTCCCTATGGCTTCTCCTTTTGTCTCTGGTTGCATTAGAAATGTCTCTAACCAGAAAAACTTTTCTCTAGAATCTGTTTGAACATTTTCTATATAATCATACCAGTAACGAATTAACTCTATTATTGATTTATTGATGCTATCTATTTCGGTTGACTCTTGTTCATTTTGTTCTGTTTTTTCTTTGTTGAATTGTTCAACAAAGTCCTCATCAAATCTATGATATTGTATATCTCTTACATATCTTCTATTTGTTATTGATGGCATTTGCCTGGTTTCGTCTAATTTAGATAATAGAATGTCTATTGAGACATAATCACATACAACTTTTTCTAAAATCTTTTTTTCATTAATCTGTATTTGATTAATTGGAATAACATCAAGTTTATCATACCATATAC
>JAGQHE010000053.1 GCA_020431995.1 Candidatus Nitrosopumilus sp. | reverse complement strand
TACCAATGAGTGGTAATCAAAACCTTTATGATCCTACTGAGATGTTTAAATCTTGGATCCAAAAAAGTGGACGTGCTCAGGCAGAATTCATGAAAAATTTTGGCGCGTTGATGACAAATCAGCCCAGCCAGACTTTCAATCCTTTGGAGACACTGAAAGAAGTTTCTGAGAGTGCCAGACAAGCTCAATCCAACATGATGGAAAACATGTCTTCGATTCAAAGCAAAAGCATGGATACAATGTTCAACATCGGCCAAATGCTTCCATCTTTCATGAATTGGGGCGCTTACAAAACTACGATTAGTAGCAATGGACGAATCTCAATTCCTGAGGCTGAACGTAACGCACTTGGTTTAGGTGACGGTGATTTGGTTCAAGTCATTATTTTGCCAATAGCAAAAAAATCAAAAAATAGGGAGGTGAAACAATGAGTAAGAACGAAACAACACAAGGAAATCCAAAAGATCTATTTTCCGTATACCAGGAAAACGTGAACAAACTCTTCAACGGTATCAAACAATCAGTACCACAGTATCACCAATCAATTACTAACGTGCAGCAGGAATACCTGCAAGCATATGAGAACGCAGTAGATGCAAGTATCTCACTACAAAAAGAATATGCAAAGAAAACAGGCATTGCATCAAGCATTCCTGAGGCAACACTAAAAGTAATTCATGATACTACTGAAGAATTTATGAAGGCAGCTTCCATACAAAACCAAGTGGCACTTGCAACTATCGATGCAACACAGCAAAATATCAAAACATTCAACGATAATGCAAAGTCATTTGCTGACCTAAATAAGAACATCATACAGTCCTGGATTTCAGCATTCACCACAAAGAACAACTAGTGGTATTTTTTTATTTTTTATTTTTATTTTCTATGATCTCTCAGCTAGCCATTTTCCTAGCTCTGGCAATACCTTCTTCTGTGATAGCGAGCTTGCAATCATTCCGACGTGTCCTGTGGGATACATTCGCAATGTCTTGTCCTCGCTCCCTACCGCATAGTGCAACGGCATGCTACATTCTGGAGAGACCAGGTGATCTCCTACGGCAATCTGCGTGAAGATTGGCATGTCTATCTTCTTCAGGTCTATGTGCTCGCCTCCCACATACATCTTGTTCTGAATCAGCAGGTTGTTCTGATAGATGTCCTTGATCCACTGCTTGAACAATTCCCCTGGAATGGGAGGCGTGTCTCCAAGCCATTTCTCAACTCTCAGAAAATTGTCTACGAATTGCTTGTTGTCTATGTTCTTGAAAAATTTCACATACTTTTCAATTCCTTGCTCAAACGGCTTGAGCACTGAAAAGCAGTAATACATGAATTCTGGAGGCATGTTTCCTATCGTATCCACCATTTTGTCTACATCCATGTGCTTTGCAAGATTGCTGATCACTGTCGTGTCGCGCCATCCGTCAATAACTGGGGCTGTCGCTATGTAGTTTTTTACGCTCTCTGGATGCAACGCAGCATATGTTGTCGCGATGGTCCCACCAGTACAGTACCCCTGCAATGAGATTTTCTCAGCGGATGACTCATTTTTGATGTGCTCTACAGACGCGTCCAAATAGCCGTTTACGTAATCATCAAAATCAAGATATTTGTCCATGCTGGTAGGCGTGCCCCAATCCAGCATATACACGTCAAAACCCTGCGACAGTAAGTTCCTTACCCAGCTTTTTTCAGGTTGGATGTCCAGTATGTGATATCTGTTGATCAACGCATATGAGATTAGCAGCGGTGTCTTGTGCTGTCTTTCTGTAAGCGGCCTGTAATGCAATAGCCTTGTCTTGTCTATCTCCTGCACCACATCATGCGGAGTCACCTCCAAACTTATCTCGTCTGGTGCTGAGACTAATTTTGGTGCGTTTATGACGTTCTTGCTAAATTTCAAAATCTCTTCGACAATTTTCGGATCTATGTGTGACTCACTTTGCATTTCTCTTTGCCTCCTGTTTCTTTAACTCCAATTCCAGCTTTGACACCCTTTTTTTGAGAGCGTGCATCTCCTTGTAAACCTCGTCAATTTCTTCCTTGCTAGGAAGGTTGACTGACTGTAAGATAACATTTGTGATGTTGTTCCAATGCTTAGTTAGTTCCAGCTCCTTTGACACCAGTTTCCCGTAGTTCTCTCCGAATTTTTCTGAATCAAACAGCTCAGTGTAGTCATTGTCAAAAATATCTATCCATATCCTTTTGAATGCCTCTATCTGCTCAACGTCTTGAGGGACGTCTGGAACCTTCAGATTGGTCTTTTTCTGGGCAACGCTCCACGTGTCTGCAAGCTGCTTGTAGTATTCGGTAAGATACTTGTTAAACTCTATGAGGTCGTCGTTTATCTCTATAAGCTCCGTGGATATCTTCTTTGAATTTGACGCAAATGCCCTCATCGGGCCAATCGAGCTAAGAGCCTGAGGCTTGCTTGACATCAAATGGATGATGTCTGTCCAGAAAAGTGACAAATGCTTGTAATAATCTGTGGTATTCTTTGATGATTCTGATTGCACTACTATCTATATGCAGAGATCGCAATAAATAGTTCGCTTGTAAAATTAGATCCATGAGTGACGTAGAACCGCTTGAAAAAATTTGTAAAAAGATCTTGAAGATGGATCCAAAAATACGCTCTGCCCGATTCATCAACAACAGGGGCCATCTGATAGCTGGCGGCATGAAAGAGGGACTGCTTTCACTTGAAAACCAAAAGCAGGATGAAATGATGTTCATGGAGCTTGCACTGCGAGTCAGAATGAGACATGAATTTGATAACGAATTCGGCGAGGTTCACTTCTCAATGTCTTACCGGAACAAAGTGATAGTGATGAGTTTTCCGCTGACAAATAATGACGTCTTGCTGATCTCCTGTGAAAAAGACATCAATTTTGGCAAGCTACCATTTAGGGTTCTTAAGATCATCGGGCCTCTTAAAAAATCCCCAATGAAGACCTTCTGATCATAACAACTTAATCTTGCATGCAATTGTCGTGACTATGGATTTGGAACAGAATGTCAGTTGGTCTGAGATAGAATCTATAGTGCATACACTTGCCAAGAAACTCTCCTGTTCTTCAAGAAAGTATTCCAGTATTGTCGCCTTGAGCAGGGGAGGTTTGGTCCCGTCCCGCTTGCTGGCAGATCGTTTGGATATTAAAAAAATACTTGTCGACAAGACAAACATCTCATCTGATTCGCTGTTTGTAGACGATATTTTTGATACAGGCAACACGTTTGCTAAAATCCTGCCCAGAGTTGACGATCCATCAAGACTGACTTTGCCACGCTATTTGCAAGACGCGGAAAGGTGCTTCCCAAACAACTTGTCTATGCAAAAAAAAAACTGCCAGTAAAGGCGGCTATGTCGTTTTCCCCTGGGACAGATTTGAGTTTCAAAGATCCAAAAAACAATGCATCTAATTCATGCACTCAGGGGCTCTGCCCTCGTGGCGTTTCTTATAATCTGCAACCAACTTGTTCCTTCTCTTTTCAAAATCTCGTTCCTGACTATATCTAAATCGAGTTGCATTCAAAACGCATTCTTCAGAAATGGCTTCGATTGATTTTCGCATGTTTTCTGATCCTCCTATGTATAGTATCTTCATACCTGCATGCATCATAAACACGCCTGATGATTCTGGAGTTTTTGAGATCATGTCCTGATTAAAATCTGCCCACTCTGACCATTCAACTTGCTGATTTTTATTCATTCAGCATCTTTCTTAGTCCTGCACATCTGTTTCTGATTGTCACTTCGGTAACTCCGGATGCAATTGAGATGTCTTTTTGTGATTTTATCTCGCCCGTGCTGATGCACGCAAGATATAATGCAGCAGCAGCTATTCCCATTGGATCTTTGCCTGCAACTATGCCGACTTCTTTTGCCTGATTTAGTATCTCGATTGCCTTTCGTTTGCTTTTCTCACCCAAATCTGCAATGCTTGCTATTCTAGATACTCCTTTCACAGGATCAACTACTGGCATTTTCAATTCCAGCTCTCTGAATATCAATCTGTAACATCTTGCGACATCCTTCCTCCTAATGTTGATCCCTTTTGCAATATCGTCCAACGTTCTAGGCGTTTCTGTATTACGGCATGATGCATAAAGACACGCTGCAACCAAACCCTGAATTGATCTGCCCCTGACTAGCTTTTTCTCCATAGCTTTTCTGTAAATGTAAGCTGCCTTCTCGATCACCGAATCCGTTAGTGCGAGTTTGTCCTTTAGTTTGTCCATTTCGTTTAATGCCTGTCTGAGATTCCTGTCTGCAGATGAATGCGCATGCGTCCTGCTGTCCCATGTTCTTAACCTCTCAATTGAACTTCTCATGCTTGCAGACAATGGCTTGCCTGTCGAGTCTTTGTTTGCAGCACCAATCACGGTTGACAAGCCCATGTCGTGCATCGTTAATGATGTCCCTGCACCGACCCTGGTTCTGTTCCCCTCATCGCTTGAAAAAGAACGCCATTCAGCACCTGTATCTGCAATTTTGTCTGTAATTACCAAACCACATTTACCACAGAATAACTCTCCGGTGTTTTGGTCTGTAACTATTTTTTTATTCCCACATGATGGGCATTTGGGACCTGAAATCACTGAATTAAGCATAATATTGTGATCTGACGTGCTCGCCTTATTACCGTTTTACCTAATTTCAACAGGTTAATTGTGTGTAGGTTCAGCTAACACTCATTCTATATTTTTAGAATAAGATGCGTGACTTCGATAAAACTTTGCAAGCATACTGATCTGATGCTGGACTCACATCATATGGCGTTTCAAATTCCCTGTGATGTGATTTGCTCTATAACAATTCTGACATGATGCACTACGCCAATTAGAAACTGTCATCATAATCGCATCTCCTAGTGTGATCTTTATGGCTCATTTTCCAATACATGCGAATGTCCTGAATTAATCTTTGGCATTAACGAATGTGATTGAATTTCTAATTTGTTGTTGCATCTCTTCTGTATTTTTGATTTATGTGGTATGGCAAAACAATTTTTTTATGGCGTCTTTACATGCAGTTTATCACTGAAGATGTCACTGCGGTGTCTCTATCTTTGTCACAAGCAAAATGTTAGAACTGCGTCTTCTGATTTGAGCTCAATCTGTTTTCAGACTGCGTTAGATCTGGTTGTCCGCACTTGCGGTGTCATGAAAATCTTTAATTTGTTATGATTGCGTGGTTCTGTGTTGGCAAAAGTTGGCACTGGGGAAATAATTTACGACATGCGTAAAAAAATCCAGAGTATTAAATCTGATCTGTCCCAACTGGACTGCCCTCCTACGATCCCTGAATTAATCGACTCGGCAAATTTGCTACGTCTAAACGAACACCTCTCCAAAACAAATGACAAGAAAACCGAACTCCTGCGTGCATATGAGCAATATTCGGCGGCTTTGGAGGGATTGCTAGAGACAGTATTTGATATACAAAACGAGCTAAAAGACATCCTGAAAGAACAATCTTCAATGATCAGCGCTAAACCGAAAAAATCAAAAACCTCAAAGACAAAAACTACTGAAAAATAACTCTATTTTGATGTGTGAATTATGTCGCCTGCAATTATTCTGCGCGTCTTGCCGTTGTCTGAGACTACCAGTGCCCCGTCCTCGTCTATCCTGACTGCCCTTCCATTAATCTTGTCTCCTGCTGCGTTCAATTCTACGTCCTTTCCGATGGTAGATGATCTCTTTGACCACTCTGAAATAATTTTCTTTATCTGTCCTGCATTGAGTGCTTTGTATGTCTTTTCCAGTTCCTCCAAAAATATCTGAACCAACTGGATTGGCCTCACATCTGTTCTCTGTTCGCTCAGTGACGCCACTCCGTAAAAATTCGGCGTGCCCTTTAGCGTTTTTTCAATATCCTTTACATTGACGTTGAAATTTATCCCGACTCCCAACACAATGCTCTCGATTTTATTTGATTCCAGTGACGCATCTACTAGTATTCCGGCTATTTTTTTCCCGTTAACTGTCAAGTCGTTTGGCCATTTCAGCTCAGGCGTTACTGAAAATGTTTTTTCTATCGCAATTGACAATGCCAATGCTGACGCGATTGGGAATAATGTCGCAACTGTTATGTCGAATTTTGGATGCAATATGACGGAAATCCAGATCCCTCCTTTTGGCGAAACCCATTTCCTTCCTGATCTCCCCTTCCCGCCTGTCTGCTTTGATGCCACTATCACTGCCCCGTCATTTGCAGGGTCCAATGCCATTTTCAGTGCCTGATTCTGGGTGGAATCTATGGTGTCAAAATAATATGCCCTCTTTCCAACTGTCTTGGTTTTTAGGTTTGAGGTGATTTCCCATGGCAGCAGTAATTCTGAATTTGCTAAAAGTTTGTAGCCCATTTTCTGCTTTGATTCCACCACATATCCGAGCTCTTGAATCTTTTTGATATGCTTCCACACTGCAACCCTGCTAATCCTTAGCACGTCACTCAGATCCTGACCTGACAGATATTCTGTATTGTGCGTCTGCAAAAATGTGAGTACTTTTACCAGCCCTAGATTGTCAAAGGAATTGTACGCCAATCACATCTGGTTTGAATTTCAGCTATAAAATACTAGAACCCAATGTCTATGTCAAATCCGCCATCGCCCATGCCGGAATCATCCATGCCAGAATCGCCCATGTCTGCATCTGGCATGCTATCTGCAGGGACGTATTCTGACATTGCCATCCCCATCATGCTGAACATCATTGAAAACATCATCATGTCCATTATTCCAAAAAACATCATAGTTGGCAACAGTGACTTGTTGTCGTCCATCTGCTGCTTCAGTTTATCCTTGTCTCCTGATTTGTATATCAATGACATCTGATTCCATTTGTCTTGTAGCTCATGAACGCGCTCATCCACTTCCCTTGAGCCCTTGTCTGTGGTGGTGATCTCTACTTTGGTTCCTAGCCATCCTTTCTTCTCTTTTACTTCGATGAGACCTCTTTCCTCCAGCTTCTCTAAAATCGAATTTATCTCCTCAGGCTCGATCTTTGTCATTTTCTGAATCTTGTCAAATTTTTTGGCCCCATGCTTTATTGCACCTAACACTATGAGATCCTTTGGCTCTTCATCCATGATCACCGTTTGCATTGCGACTAAAAAATTCTTTGTTTGATCTATTCAAAAATTATATTCTTCATGTTTGAATGATCCTTATGGACCAGGATCCACACACTGATGAGCAAATTAACCGTATCCTTTCATTGAATAATGTGGCCGTGGTGGGGATGTCCAAGAATTCCTCAAAAGCCGCACATTATGTGCCCAAATATCTTTTAGATCATGGCTACAATGTAATTCCTGTGAATCCTACCAGTGACCAAATTTTGGGCAAAAAATGCTATGATACTGTTTCGGAAATCGCCGAGGACGTTGATGTCGTAAACGTGTTTAGGCCCTCTGAACAGGTATTGCCAGTTATCTTGGACGCAATCAAGAAAAAACCCAAAGTAATTTGGCTGCAAGAAGGAATCCATAATTCAGAGGCCGAAGATCTGGCAAGAAAAGAAGGCATTGAAGTGGTTTTCAACAGATGCATGTTTGCTGAACATCAGAGACTGTCAAGATGACCCTCTTTGAAAATTTTTATCATGACTTGCTTGAATTGGTAGAAAAATACAAGTCTTTGAACACCTCTCTAAAAATAGAAGGGGATCTTGAAAACAGCATTGTAAAAGTATTTGGTGAAAAGATAACCCCTCTGGCAAGGGCACAAAACGGCCTGAGTGATGTGACCGAACTTGCGTACACCACTGCCGAACATCACCCATACTGGGGCCTGATTTACAACTGCGCTGAAATTACAAACAGCGTGCTGGAAAAATGGAATGGGCAACTCACAGAGGATGATTTAGCCGACATTGATTGGTCGCTAAAGGAAATCAATCAAACTCTTGAGAAAGTCAAAACAAAAAGCTCGTCAAACTCCTAGGCAGAGATAAATATTCTTGGATGACAATCTTTGTATGCCTATCAGAATTGGTCTAATTGGCAAAACCAATACTGGCAAGACCACGTTCTTTAATTCTGCAACTCTCTCTTCTGAGGAGATTTCATCATATCCTTTCACTACCAAAAAGCCAGTGTCTGGCACAGCACATGCAATCACCCTGTGCGTTCACCCTGAATTTAAAATTCAAGACAATCCAAACAACTCCAAATGTCTTGATGGTTGGCGCTATATCCCGATTGAACTCATTGACCTGCCTGGACTCATCAAGGATGCATGGAAAGGCAAAGGGCTTGGAAACCAGTTTCTATCGATTGCAGCGCAATCTGACGCATTACTTCATGTAGTTGACGCGTCTGGAGGGGTTGATTCCACTGGAAAAATCACTGAAGTTGGTACCGGAGATCCGATCTCTGATTTTGCAGACATTGAAGAAGAACTGATCATGTGGTATCATAAAATCTTGGAAGGGAATAGGGATAAAATTTCAAAACTAATAAGATCTGGCTCTGACATTTTAGATGCTGTTGCTGATCTATATCATGGGATCGGGGTGAACAAAGCCCATGTCAGAGAAACTCTCTTGGCAACAGGCCTAGACGAAAAACCGTTCGATAACTTTGGCATGGCGGACAGCAAAAAATTTGCGTCTTATCTCAGAAAGATCTCAAAACCTACGCTGATCGTTGCAAACAAAGTCGATGTTGAAGGCGCCGATAAAAATTTTGATAGACTGCGAGAGAGATACAACGATTCAATAGTGATTCCAGTAAGTGGTGACAGCGAATTTGTTCTTAGACGTGCGGAACAAAAAGGACTGATAAAATACTCTCCTGGCTCAGAACAATTTGAAATCATCAGGGCAGACGAATTAAATGAAAAGCAAACAAACGCCCTTAATTTTATCAAAAAAAGCATTATGGGCGAATATATGAGAACGGGTGTTCAGTTTGCAATTAACGTGGCTGTTTTTAAATTGCTGAAAATGAACTCCGTCTATCCTGTCGCAGATGAGAAAAACCTCTCTGACAGGAAAGGAAGGATCTTGCCTGACTTGATTTTGTTGAAAAACGGCGCAACAATAAATGATCTTGCAAAAGAGATTCATACAGATCTGACTAAAGGGCTGCTTTATGCAAAAGACCTGAGATACGGGCTAAGGCTGCCCACCGATTATCAGCTAAGAGACAGGGATGTCGTGTCATTGGTAAGCGCTGTAAAAAAATAATCAGTCTTTTTTCTTACTTCGAGGTTTTGTTCTTAACACTGCCTTGCAACAAATGCATCTTGTCTCATCTGACGACAAAAATATGCCGCAAAATGTGCATCTTTTTTGGCCAATTTCGTACCTGATCTTGTTTGAAACAGGATCTGCTTTGTGCATCTGACAAATCCCTCTGCATGTCCTACCCAATTATCTCACCCCCTATTTTTTCTCTTATCTCTTTGGTTCTGTCTCTGATGGTAACCGTGCTGATTCCTGAAGCCTCAGAAATCTTCACTTGGGAAGTTTTTTCATGATTTATGGTTGCTGCTAAATTGACAGCCGCAGCTGCCATGGCCATGGGGTTTTTACTTGTTGAAATGTCCCTTTTTGCCGCAGTATTCAGTATCTTGAACGCTAGCCTCTCTGTTCTTTCTGAGATGTCTACCGCATTAGCAATTCTTGTAACGAATTCAATTGGGTCATACGACTCGGGACTGACTTGCAATTCTTTTGCAAGAAACCTGTATGTCCTCTGCAGGTTCTTCTTCTTTATGTTCCCAGCTTCTGCCACATCCTGCAACGTTCTAGGGGTGCTGGTAATCCTGCATGCAATGTATGCCGTAGCACAAAGCATCCCGGACGTGGATCTTCCTGTAAGGATTCCCCTTGCGGCAACTTTTCTGAACAGGTATGCGGTCTGCTCTACGACCGATTCTGGCAATGCAAGTTTAGATGAAATCCCATCTAGCAGGATGAATGCCTTCTGAAATGCTTTCACTGAATTATCTGAGCGGCTGTTTCTGTCCCACATTTTTAAGCGATAAAACATGCGACGATTCTCAGCTGACAGGATCCTGCCTGTGGAGTCTCTGTCTTTCGATTCTATGATTGTTGATAGCCCCATGTCTATCATTTTTAACGAGATTTTTTGCCCGACTCTGCTGTTCTGATGATCTTTACTTGAATGCCATATTGTTTCTGCACCTGAATCTGTGATTCTTTCAGAAAAAACCGAACCACAGCTACCGCATGCAATTTCGCCCGTACAAGCATCTGTGATCAATGCGTAATTCTTACAGTCTTTTTGATGAACCAGTTCGGTATGCATGCTTTATTTGACACTGCAAATTATTTAAGGTCAGGTTGATTTCCAATCTAGTGCTAAATCCAGTCTAAGGCATGTGTTTGATTGGAAATGTTGGCACTAGTTTGTTTTTAATCCATTAGATAAATAACAAATCATCATAAGTTGATCTACGATACCTCATATTGTCTTGGACAGACGAATTGACCTTTTTGACTTCTTTCAGATTTTTACTCCTATTTTTCAGAAATCCCCTTTGATAAAAATTCCAACCATATATGTTGAAAAGAGCGGCAATACTGCAATACTGCCAGCCGTTGTAATTGATGATAAACATCGGAAATACTTTATTCAGATCATGGCTGGTGACAAAAAACCACCATTAGACTGTTCCCGGAAACTGATCCTGAAAAAACAGACGCTGTAAAGATGTCTCTGGCAAAAGTCTACTGCCAAATGAAAACTCATTATCCTGATATGCTGATAACACAATCAAATCTGTTTGATTACGTCTAACTATGCGAGTTTGCATGAGTCATTTTTCACTTCATAATCAAAGCATGCTGCCAAGAGACGTTCTTTTTCGAATTGTCACTGACATATCAAACTTTCACAAATGCCTATGCATTTTAAATCTCTGAAAATTCTTGGCGATGCTCCTTATGAAAAACTTGCTCTCGAACCCATCATGTTTCTTGGCTTGTGCCATCATGTCAAAACAAAGCATGTCATCGTACATCCAAACACTCCCCATGTGTTTATCATGAGTGGTCTCTTGAAGGGGACGGTTTTTTCTGAAAAATACACGCCCTCATGCTCTTGTACTGATATTGAAATCGCAATAAGATTAAGGCTAAACGGAATTCTGAAACTCATTCCGTTTTCACAGTCGCTGATTGTCAAAAAATGGATCCGTTATGAGGGAGTTTGTCATTTGTTCTGAAAATTACGCCAATCGGATCTGTGAAGATAATTAGCGCTATCAAATTATTTTGGCACTATTATAAATGCAAAAACTCCTGAAATCGCTGTGATTCTCAATTGTATTTTCTTAGTATCTTTGGTATCTCCTCTAAACCCACATCGCAAATGACATCTCCTTCAAACCTGTGTGCCTTCTCTGCCTGTGTGGCACGCCCTCCGATTAGCACTGGGATCTTGTGCTTGTCTCTGATTTTTCTTACCAGCCTTTGCCCTGCCCCAATGTTGTCTTCTAGCGTGATTGAAATCAGAATGATGTCTGGCTTGTTATTCTGAATAAAACTCAGAATGGACTCAGTAGGAACCGACGTTCCGATGTTGTATACTCTGAACCCTCTGATTGACAGGTATGTCTCTAACACGTCACAGCCTAGATGGTGCTCCTCTCCCAAAGGGACACAAATTAGGATTTTTTTCTTATTTCTTGTGCTTGCGACTCGGTCCATTATTATTTTTACAAGTGTCTGAGATATGTTGCTTGCTACGTGTTCTGTTGCAATGCTTATCTTGCCACTTTCCCAATTGTCCCCAATTTTTTGCATGACAGGTCTTAAAATTTTATCAAAAAAATCTGGCTCGTTGAAAATCTTGACGTATTCTTCATAGATTTTAATGCAATGCTCAATACTTCCCTCTGTTAGTTTCCTGTATAGATCCTGTTTTGATTTCTTTGTTACATCTTCTCTCTTTTTAACATCTTTTGGATTGTATGATGCCAGCATCGATAGTACCTTGGGATCATTTCTGTAGTCTAACGGTATGTCATCTTTGATCACTTCAGATGCTTTTCCCAGGTATTTGACAATCTCTTGTTTTGACGTGCTTTTCTTGGGATCCCACACGCTTCTCACCAAATAGAGATACTGGTCAGACTTGACTTTCTTGGCTCTGATGTAGACCATTGCTTGGTTTTGTTTTATTTGATATATAACTAGTGTTAAATAATTTCTATAGTGCTAATAATTTACTTTGCACCGTCTGGAAAGAATGTTTTACCACTAGAACAATAAATTAACACTAGTTTTAAATAATTTGATCACAAAACCACAACATGAGACACAGCAGTGTTGGCAGATGTGGATCTTCATGCCTAATGGCAGGGTGCAAAACAATTGAATAGGACAATTTCATTTGCATGTCTTGTCTTGCTGTCCCGTGATGGAGGTTTTGTGATTGCGCAACCAGTTGACGGCTGTCTTGGTGGCACATTTGTTGGTGGATGTCTTTGATTTCAGGTATTTTAGTAGTTGCTCTTGCAAATCAAGTGAAGAAATTAAGCATCTGGGAGCCCTAAGGTAATGGAAAAGCACTCTGATGATCTTTTTGCACAATCCTCGCCTTTCTCTATCCTGGTTACCGGGGCTACTGGTTTTATTGGCTCTAGATTGATTTCCATGCTGTCTGAATCTGGTTATACGGTTACAGGCCTGAGCAGAAAAAAACTGGCTGACGCCAAAAATGTAAGATATGTTCAAGCTGACGTCTTTGATGTTGTTCAACTCACCAATGCCCTAAAAGGCATCGAAGTTGCATATTATTTGCTTCATTCTATGGAGGGAAGCAAATCCGAATGGAAGGAATTTGCATCCAGAGAAAGGATGCAAGCTCAAAATTTTCTCAAGGCTGCAACAAAATCTGGCGTCAAGAGAATCATCTACCTTGGAGGTCTGGTCAATGACAGTTTGGAACTGTCCCCTCATATGAGAAGCCGCAAAGAGGTAGGAGAAATACTTGCTTCTGGGAACATCCCTGTTACCGAATTACGGGCCTCCTTGATCATAGGCGCTCAGGGAGGATCTTACGCCATGCTTCGATACCTTGTTGAGCGACTGCGTGTCATGGTATGTCCATCATGGGTGAAATCTCTTGCACAACCCATTGCAGTTGATGATGTAATTTGTTATCTGGCTGAATGCCTTAAAAAACCTGAAACCATGGGCAAAATATTTGAAATTGGCGGTCCTGATAAGATGACGTATGAAGAGTTAATGCGTGTTTACTCTGCATACCTGAACAAAAACCTGTTTGTCTTGCAAATCCCTTTCCTGACTGCCAGACTTTCTTCATATTGGGTTGACCTGATTACTCCCGTAAAGGCGTCTCTTGCAAGGCCTCTGATTGATAGCCTGGTGCATGACACTGTTGTGACAAATGATGAAATCACAAAAACCATCCCGTTGAGGCTGAAGTCTGTCCGTGAATCGATTGACATTGCCACTAAAGAAATGATGTCCTCTCCCCCCCAATCTGAGTTAAAAGAGGAAAAAACTGGTTTTAAAATCAACCAAAAGGTAATCCAGACGTCCATTTTTGCATTGGCTGTCATAGGTACTTCCTATTATTGGTTGGATGATAGGCCAGAAGTATACATGCCATTATGGCTACTAGGATCATTTGTTTGGTATGTTGCCATACTTGGAGCGATAATCTTTATCCGCAACAAGGCCCGTCTGGGTTATCTCATAGCTGGTGTGTTATCTTGGGTCACATTGGCATTCTGGCTGTTTGATAATTTTTACGTCATATTTCAAACGTCCCTGACAGCTAACCCGCCCAGTGAACTGATGACACTTAGAAACTTCATTGGCATAGCAACAGCGTCAATAACTGTGGTTGCATCTCACAATTTATTCCACAAAGTAATTGATTATCAGTACAAGGGAAGGCCTATCTGATGCTTTGTTGGGTTTCACTGGATGCGTCAAAACACTGATTGTCCTTTCTGACGCCTCTTTGATATGGGGTTTCTAAACTGCTTTTTGAAACTGATTCTTTGGTGTGCATTATGCTACGATGCTGTGGTTCTGATCTGCCTGCTATATTGCAACAAATCCGCCTTCTTTCGTCTTTAGATTCTGGAATGCATGCGGCTGAATTATCTTTGCCAGTATCTCCAATCCGTCTATCGTCCTAATACTTGGCTTGCTGAAAAATGAATCGGCATCAACTCCATAAACCTGCTTATTTTTAACAGCCTTTAACGAATTCCACCTGTCATTTTCTCTCAGTGTGCTGTTGTATTCTGAGACCGTGCGTCTGGTGTCAAATCCGCATGGCATCATGATGATAATGTCAGGGTCTGCATGTGCAATCTCTTGAAAACTTAGCCTCCTGGAATGCTCTCCTATTTTGCTGATCATGTTGATTCCTCCCGCAATGCCTATCATTTCTGGAATCCAATGACCTGCAGTAAAAAACGGGTCAATCCATTCGATTGCAAGAACTTTTGGTTTTTTGTCCGTGGATTTTCCCCGTATGCCTTGGATTCGTTTCTCAAGCGAATCTCTGATCTCTCTTGCTCTTTTCTCTTTCTCTAGCATCATTCCCAATCTTTCAACCGAGTCGACGATCTCCTGCAGGTTGTGGGGATCCATTGAGATAAGAATTGGTTTTTTTTCAAGAATTTTAACCGCCTTACTCACTTGGCCTGTGTATGCAGCACAGACCGCACAAGTTTCTTGCGATATGATCATGTCTGGATTTGCTTCTCTTAGATTTTCTTCGTCTAAAACAAAAATGTCTTTTCCATCTTTTAGCAGCTGACAAGTCATTTCGTTGATCTCTTGGCTGGTCAACCTGTCTGATTTTATTGCTGAACTGATGACTCTTGATTTTGGAGTCGCATCAGGTGGGAATTTGCATTCATGCGTGACTCCGTATAGTAGATCTTGTGCCCCCAGCTCATACAGCAATTCAGTCGCACTTGGTAGGAAAGAAACGATTCTCTTGATTGCCATGAATTGTGTCTGAAATCATACCTTAAACATCATGCGCTGCAATCTGACTGTTTTTGCTAATTAGGCAACTTAATAGGCCCATTCCAGGCACAATCTGCATTGTCTTTTGAGTCTCAAGATATCCGACATGCAATTTTGACCAAATGGCATGAGACTCTTTCAAAATATGGGAATTTGTTCTCCTCTGATTCTATTAGTGGAGCAAGCCCCCCGTCTGTCTTTGTCGGCTCGCATAACTATCCAAAAGTCTTTGTCGGTCCAATGCTCCCTCCTGTACATGGTGACACAAGCATGCTTGACAGTCCTGAAAAGTGGAAGGGAAAGTCCTTGGAAGAAATTGTCAATTTCAGGTTGAATTTGGTTCGCGGAATACAAAAAATCCCTATTGACCAGACCGATGGTAGGTATGTCGAAAGTCTTCAAGAGGTAGCAATGTCTTCTAAACCTATTGACACCGATATGGTGTTTGCAAAATCGGCATCATCTAATATCTCGCTTGATGGGGAAAGCGCCCCATTTGGCCCTGTAGGGGAAATAAAATCTGCAAAATTCTACGGCTCAACTTCGATCAGGCCCATTGAAAAAATATACTATGATAAAGACTTGAAAGCAGAAGACGCCATTCTGAGTCTGTATTATTCTGGAATTGAAATTTCAAAAATCCAAAAATGTTTCAGTATGGGCATGCTAGGAAAAAAAAGAAAGCTCGTCCCAACTAAATGGAGCATAACTGCAACTGATGATGTTATCTCAAGATCCCTTGTGAACGAGATCTTGTCCTACGACCTGATTGATTCTTGCAGGGTTTTTTCTTATGGGCATCTGGGCAATGTTTTCACTGTCGTTTTATTTCCGCATCGATGGGTGTATGAAATGATTGAGGCCTGGCACTCCGGTGATACCTTGGGATTTGGTTCTGATTACGAGGATGCACGCGGAATTGACCATTCTCCAGTAATAGCCGGAGCCTATTTTGCAGCCAAATTGGGCGTGTTGGAATGCTTGTACAAGATGAAAATTCAGGCTGGAGTTGTTGTTTTACGTGAAATCAGACCCGAATATGCAATTCCTGTAGGCGTATGGCAAGTTCGTGAAGGTATTCGTGAGGCTATGAATCAAAACCCTGCGTTTGTTGCTAGTTTTGACGATGCAGTTCTTTTGGCGTCAAGCAAAACAAGTATCAGCAAAACTGAGTGGCTTGCACATGGAAACATCTCAAAATTAATGCATCAAAAAACACTTGCAGATTTTTTCTAGGCGTTTGGCATGTCTGAAAACTAGATTTATTTGAATGCCTGTGAATTTTTACTTTGATCTTGTTTCCCCCTAACTTTTTTTTTTCAAACATCGTCTGCTCTGAACTGTTTTTTCTTAAAAGTCGAAATATGTTTCCCATTCCAGGATCCGAGTATAAAAGAAAATATGTCTGGCTGGCAAGATATGTGTTGTTGAATCTGTAAACTATTTGATTTATTTCTGCTAGGATTTCCCCTATGCTGATCTTCTCTTCTTGGAATTGCTTTAGTAACTTAAAGAACTGCTCTTTTTCTAACTGGCTGAAATTTCTAGAAAAAAACCCAAAGATGTGCATTATCACGTTGCTGTGCGTTTTAATTGTGGGCTTGCTGTTCAGTGACGCTATT